>VFLF01000942.1 GCA_009885185.1 Nitrosomonadales bacterium
CCGAGGCCGATGGAGTCATGGGTGAACACATACACCACGCGCTGCTTCATCAACGCCGCCATGCGCAGTGCGTTGCGCGCGTAATCGGAGAAGGTGAGGAAGGTCGATACATACGGGATCACGCCGCCGTGCAGCGTCATGCCGTTGGCGATGGCGCACATGCCGAATTCGCGCACGCCGAAAAACACGTAGTTGCCGCCGCTCGTGCTGCCAACCGCCTTGGAACCCGACCACCACGTGAGGTTCGAGCCGGCGAGATCGGCCGAGCCGCCCGCCAGTTCCGGCAAACCCGGCGCCAGCGCTTCAATGGCGTTCTGCGAGGCTTTGCGCGTGGCGATGGTTTCGGCTTTGTCGTTGACTTGGGCGAGCACTTTCTCTGCGTGACTCTTCCAGTCGCGCGGCAACTCACCCGCCATGCGGCGTTTCAATTCAGCGGCCAGATCAGGATGCTGTTTGGCATAGGCGGCGAATTGTTCATTCCACGCGCCTTCGGCTTTAGCGCCTTGCGCGCGTGCGTCCCAACCGGCGTACACCGCTTCGGGAATTTCAAACGGCGGATGATTCCAGCCAATCGCGGCGCGTGTGGCCGCGATTTCTTCCGCGCCCAGCGGTGCGCCATGCGCGCCGCCGGTGTTGGCTTTTTTCGGCGCGCCCTTGCCGATGATGGTTTTGCAGCAGATCAACACCGGTTTGGCCGATTCGCTTTGCGCCAGCTTGATCGCGGCATTCACCGCATCGGCGTTGTGCCCATCCACATCCCGAATCACGCGCCAGCCATAGGCCTCGAAGCGCTGCGGCGTGTTATCGGTGAACCATTGTTTGATTTTGCCTTTTTCGGAATCGATCGAGATACCGTTATCGTCGTATAGCGCTATCAGCTTGTTCAGCCCCAGCGTGCCCGCGAGCGAACACACCTCGTGCGAAATGCCTTCCATCAAACAGCCGTCGCCGAGAAACACATACGTGCGATGGTCAACAATGGCGTGCCCGTCACGATTAAATTCCGCCGCCAGCATGCGCTCGGTGAGCGCCATGCCCACCGCGTTGGCAATGCCCTGCCCCAGCGGTCCGGTGGTGGTTTCCACGCCCGGCGTCATGCCGTGTTCGGGATGCCCCGCAGTTTTGGAATGCAGTTGGCGAAAGCGTTTTAGCTCCGCCATCGGCAAATCGTAGCCGGTCAGATGCAGCAGCGCATACAGCAGCATCGAGCCGTGTCCGTTCGACAGCACGAACCGATCGCGGTTGGCCCACGCCGGATTGGCGGGGTTATGACGTAAGTGATTGTTCCACAGTGCTTCTGCGATCTCCGCCATGCCCATCGGCATGCCGGGGTGGCCGGAATTGGCCTGTTGAACAGCGTCCATCGCAAGCGCACGGATCGCGTTGGCCAGATCGGCTTTGGAAGTCATTTCGGCTGCTTTTCGAGAGGGCTACGGAGAAGAAAACTAGGGTGCAATTATAGCGCCGTGCGGATGCGGGCGACACACTTGCGAGATCACCTTAGGCCATCACCTCAGGCAGCGAGAATTTCCAGCCCGGAAAAGTATTTCCGGTAAAACCCCCGGTCGCGCGTGAGTAACCGGTCTGCATCCAGCAGCGCGTGTGCGCCTATCAAAAAATCCGCCAGCACCCGCTCACGGTTGCCGCCCGCCTTGCGATATTTGGCATGCGCCAATCCTGCGGCATAACCTTGTTCCGCCGTCAGCTCGGCGGTGCGTATGCCGCCGCGTTGCAACCAGTCATCCAATTGACGGCGGTCACGCGCGGTCGGCGCAAGCTCCGCATAAACCACCGGACAAATGATCAGGCTGCCCTGCTGATAGGCCTGCGCCAGCAGTGCTTCGGACGGCTCCGCGTGCGCCGGGTCGTCCGTCAGCAGATCCAGCAGCACGTTGGTGTCAACGGCCGTAATCATCTACCGCGGATGGATTCGATGTATTGATCGACGCTGACTGCGGCACCGCCTTCGCCCAGACGCTTGCGCGCAGCCCCGCGCAACGCGCGAAACGGATTGGCTGCGGCACCTGTGCGCTTGGTAATGCGAATGCCGTCCGCGTCGGCAACGAACTCAACCTCCGTATTGCGCTCAAGCCCGAAACGTTTGCGCAAATTGATCGGTATCGTAATCTGGCCTTTTTCGGTGATACGCATGGTAGGCTCCAAAAAGTAATACTTTCTTACTTATTATGTTGGAATTACACGGTTGGCGTCAAGCGCGCTGGCGAGATACGGGGCAGGTCGCCTCCGCAGTGCGCTAATCACTCATCCCGCCGCGTCAGCTTCACCCCCAACTGCTTCAACTTCCGATACAAATGCGTGCGCTCCAACCCGACGATCTCCGCCACGCGGCTGATATTCCCGCCCTCTTTCCCGAGGTGATATTCGAAGTAAGCCCGCTCGAAGGCATCGCGCGCCTCGCGCAGCGGTTGGTCAAAAGCGGGGGCTTGTTGCACGGGCGCAGCCTCCGGCAGGGCGCGCGCGACGTCTTCAGCGCTGATTTCGTCGCCTTGGGCAGTCTGCGCCAGCGTGCGCACCACGCTTTCGAGTTGCGTGATGTTGCCGGGCCAGTCGAAGTTACGCAGCGCGTTCAGCGCCGCGGTGGAAAACTGGCGGGACGAGATTTCCCTGGCCTCGACCATGCGCGCCAGCGCAAGTCCGGCGACTTCGGGTATGTCGTCGCGGTGCTGGCGCAGGCTGGGTATGGTGATGGTCATCGCCGACAGCAGTTCGTAGAGCTGCGCATCGAACGCGCCTTCCGCCGCGATATCCGCCAGCGGGCGCGAGGCGCCGCACACCACGCGGGTGTTGTAGCGCGGCACTTTGGACAACAGCAGCAGCATGCCTTTTTGCTCGGCGCGGGCGAGACCGGCGACATCATGCACGAACAATGTGCCGTCGCGCGCCTTGTTGAGCAGCTCGATCGGCTCCGCCGCAAGTTGCGCCGTGGTCTCGGGCACGACCCACGGCGTGTTGCGTGCATGCAGCACGCGCGCGCAGATTTCGATGCCGCTGCCCGGCTCGCCCACCAGCACCACCGGCGTGCGCATGCCGGCGATGCGCTCCAGCCGCTGTTTGAGATCGGCGATCACCGGCGCGCGGCCCAGCGCGCCGAGCGAAGCGCTTGCCTTGGGTTGCTCCGCGTTGTGCTTTAACGCGCGGCCCACCGTGGCTAGCAGTTTTTGCAGCGCGACGGGTTTTTCGAGGAAATCAAAGGCGCCGATGCGGGTGGCTTCCACCGCAGTATCAATGGTGCCGTGGCCGGACATCATCACCACTGGCATGGTGAGTTGCCCGTTACTCGCCCATTCCTTGAGTAGCGTAATGCCGTCGGTGTCGGGCATCC
>VFLF01000919.1 GCA_009885185.1 Nitrosomonadales bacterium
AGCGAAGGGCGGCTGGCGGAGCGCGCGCCGGTCGATGTGTTTTTCAAACAGCCGCAATCGTCGGAGGCGGTGTCGTTTTTGCGCGGGGAACTACCATGAGCACCGTTGCAATTTTCAATTCACGCAACAATCACCCAACCGTCATTCCCGCGAAGGCAGGAATCCATAACACAGCGGCAAGAGTGACCGTGTTATGGGTTCCCGCCTGCGCGGGAACGACGAGGGATATATCGACGGGTAAAAGGATCATTGTGTGAATTACAAAATATTGTTAAAAAACATATACTTAGCATTTATCCTGTATATCGCCACATCGGCCACCGCGCAAGACAAATTCATCACCGTGGCCTCCACCACCTCCACCGAACAATCGGGATTGTTCAAACACGTGCTGCCGGTGTTCGAGAAAAAAACCGGCATCCAGGTACGCGTAGTCGCGCTCGGCACCGGGCAGGCGCTGGACCTGGCGCGGCGCGGGGACGCCGACGTGGTGTTGGTGCATGACAAAGAGGCGGAAGAAAAATTCGTCGCCGATGGCTTTGGCGTTCGTCGCCGTGAAGTCATGTACAACGATTTTGTGTTGATCGGCCCGAAAAGCGACCCCGCCAGAGTTGCCGGCAGCAAGGACATCGTGGCTGCATACCAAAAACTCGCTACGACAAAAGCCCCGTTCGCCTCGCGCGGCGACAAAAGCGGCACGTACGCGGCTGAACTGCGCTTGTGGAAAGCGGCGGGCATCGATCCGCAAAGCGGCAAGGGCGCGTGGTATCGTGAAACCGGCTCCGGCATGGGGCCGACACTCAACACCGCATCCGCGATGAACGCCTATGTGTTCACCGACCGCGGCACGTGGCTGGCGTTTAAAAATCGCGGTGATCTGATGATCTCGGTCGAGGGCGACCGGCGGCTGTTCAATCCATACGGCGTAATGCTGGTGAACCCGGCGCGCCACGCACACGTGAAAAAAGATTTCGGCCAGATGTTCGTTGACTGGATGGTTTCCGCCGAGGGGCAACAAACCATCGCCGCTTACAAGATCGGCGGCGATCAGCTATTCTTTCCGAATGCCAAATAGGGTTCACCGGACTTTTCCGTGGAATAGGCGCGAATGCCATGCTATTCGGCAAAGCATGCAAAAGGAACCTTGTCGTTCCCGCGCAGGCGGGAACCCATAACATAGCGCCAAAGGGTACTCCGTATGGATTCCCGCCTGCGCGGGAATGACGTTAGGCCGCGCGCATAAATAACTTGATAAATTTTACGAAATGTGTTCTAAAGTGGGATGCAGATTGCATCCTCATTAAGGCAGATTGAGTCGAAGTACAGATCGCTTGCGTCAGTGCTGGATGAGCGGGGGCGGCGACATTGGGCGGCGTCCGAAGCACGTGCCTATGGCTGGGGCGGCGTGAGTGCGGTGTGTGAGGCGACGGGGATGTCGCCGAATACGATACGCAAGGGACTGGTTGAATTGGCGGCCAGAGATGCCCATCCCGATGGTGAGGTGACGCCTCGATTGCGCAGGCCCGGCGGTGGCCGCAAGCGGTTGACCGAGACGGATCCGCAGTTGAGCGAGGAGTTGGATCGTCTGGTTGCGCCGTTGACGCGCGGCGACCCGCAGTCGCCGTTGCGGTGGACCTGCAAGAGCACGAGTCATCTTGCGCGAGAGTTGACTCGGCAAGCCCACCCAATCAGTGCAAGAGCCGTAGCGCAGTTGTTGAATGCGGCCGGCTACAGCTTGCAGGGCAACCGCAAGACCTTGGAGGGGACGACACACCCGGATCGCAATACACAGTTCGAATACATCAACGCAAAAGTTAAGCAATTCCAACAACGCGGGCAACCGGTGATTTCGGTGGACACGAAAAAGAAGGAACTCGTGGGCCCCTATAAGAACAACGGGCGCGAGTGGCAACACAAAGGGGAACCGGAACGAGTGGATGTGCATGACTTCCCGGACCCCGATCTGGGCA
>VFLF01000339.1 GCA_009885185.1 Nitrosomonadales bacterium
GGATCGCGGCTTCGGATATCGCCGGCACATCGGGCAGCATCGGCACGCGTTGCGCGGTGGTTACGCCCAGCGCCAGCAAACGCCCGCTTTTGATTAACGATATCGTCGGCAGCAGCGGCGTCACAAAATAATGAATACGCCCGGTCAAGGTGTCGTTCACCGCTTCCGGCACGCCCTTGTACGGCACATGCACGGCGCTGATGCCGGCGGCCATGTTGAACAATTCCGAGCCGTAATGCGTGCCGCTGCCGATGCCCGACGATGCAAAGTTGAATTGCTTCGGCTTTTGTTTTGCCAGCGCGATCAGTTCTTTCAGCGTTTTTGCGCCCAGCCCCGGCGCGACCACGACTACCAACGCCGTCGCAGCGACCTGACTCACGCCGGAAAAATCCTTGATCGAGTCGTACGGCAGCTTGTCGTATAACGCGGCGCTGCCGGCGAATGCGGATGAAGTGAGCATCAGCGTGTGTCCGTCGGGCGTGGCGGCAGCGACAATGCCGCCGGCAACAGTGCCGCCCGCGCTGGAACGATTATCCACCACCACCTGCTGACCCCATGCTTCGTAAAGCTTGGGGCCGACAAAGCGCGCAAGAATGTCGCTCGCGCTGCCGGCGGAAAACGGCACGACTATGCGTATCGGCTTTGCCGGGTAAGATTGGGCAAATATCGGGGACGCCGCCATCAACAGCGGCGCCGCCAGCAGGGCACGCGGCAAACGCAAAAGGGACACTCGCCGTTATCCAGCAGCGCCGGGCTTGGCGTACTTGCCCGTCAACTGTGGTGTCATGCCCTTGAGACCCTTTTCCATGCGATCCAGACGCGTCTCGCGCGACCAGGTGCGATTGAGGTCGTCCTTCACCGTCACCACCAGGCGGCCCAGGCCCTCGACTTCCAGTTCAATCTTGTCGCCGCCCTGAAACGCCGACAGGCCGCGGTGATTGGTGCCGGTAGCGAGGATGTCGCCCGGCTCCAGATCATGGTTGCCCGAGATCCACTCGATGCAGCGCGGAATCTTGTGCGCCATGTCGTCGGTGTTGTAATCCTGCTTGATCTGCCCGTTCACCCACAGTTGCACGCGCAGCTTTTGCGGATCCTTGATTTCGTCCGCAGTGACAATATAGGGACCAATCGGCGCGAAGGTGTCTCGCGACTTGACCTGATAAAACGAGTTGCCGAGCCGTGTGGCTTCGCGCGCGGAGCCGTCGATGAAGTTGGTGTAACCAAACACATGGCTCATCGCATCGGCGGCCCTGACATTTTTCGCGCGCTTGCCGATCACCAACGCGAGTTCGGCTTCACCCTCGAAAATCGACAGCGGAATGTCCGGCATCACCATCGCGTCGCCATGGCCAACGATGCATCCCGGCGACTTGTGAAATGCGTTGATCTTGGCTGGCTTGGGCAGCGTGCCGTTTTCCATGTAATTCACCGCCATGCAATCGACATTGACGGGCTTGGGCAAGGGCGGACGGATCTTCACCTAAGCCACCGGCAGGCCCTTGCCCGAATTCGCCGCGGCTTCGATGCGCCCGCGCACGCTGGCCCATTGCTCGATCACGCCGATGATGAGATTGCCGGGGTTGGTATGCGGCACCACGTTCTGCACCGCCGCCGTCACATCCACCACCTCCGTACCTTTCAGCACACCTAAACGAAAATCGTTGAAATACATGAGCTTCATGGGTTCACCTCCTGTAAAAGTTATGGCGGACTAACATAACCGTTTGTTTTTTATGTGCTTATTAGCCTGGAATTTGTGCTCTGCGATGCATGTAAAAAATGCGGGGCACCATGCGCAGCATCTTAGTCCAAGCGCCCTGACCCCGCAAACCGGAGCCTCTTCCAATGGGGTATGCGTCTGAACGGGTAACAGGTATCGATCATGATTCAAGGCATGCGCGAGGTCAGGGGATTCGTCGGGGTCTACCATGGAATTTGTGGATGACACCCACCGGCCAGCCCCACAAATGGGGTGCTATGATACGCA
>VFLF01000568.1 GCA_009885185.1 Nitrosomonadales bacterium
ATACGCCATGCTCAAGGCTGCTTCGATTAACGGCTGGCTGGATGAACAACGTTGCGTGATGGAAGCGCTGCTCGCGTTTCGGCGCGCGGGTGCGGATGGGATACTGACTTATTTTGCGGTGGATGCGGCGCGCTGGTTGAAAGCGGGCGGTTGAACAACGGCGTGGCTACCGGCGCGCTACGTCTGAGATAACAACGTTTCCACGGCTGCCCGCTTCGCCCGCTCAATAGCTTTCCCAGTCGGCGAAGTCTTGATTGGCAGCCGCGCGTCGCGCGGCGACAGCACCGCGATTTCAATTTCCACGCCGTCGTCGTCAACAATGAAAAGCGGCACGGTGATGCGGCAGTCGCCGCTGTAAAGGGCAGTCTGATCGGCTTCGTAGTCGGCGCGGAGATCGATCAAATGCATTTCGACGCCCTTGATGTCGTCGGTAAATAGCTGCAACTGGATGCCGGCGTATTTGCCGGCAATACCGGAGAGCACATTGCCCACCAGGCAGGGGTTGAATTTTTCCAGCGCGGTCATGGCGCGTAACGCAATCTCACGTAACTCGGCGAGTTGTTCGCGGTGGGCATCGGGATGGTAAATCTCGCGATACTCGCGCAGCGCGGCGTCGATTTCGTCGTTGCCCGGCAAGTGGCGCGTATCGGCGACACCGGCTTGGCGCGCGGCCTTGCGCTTGGCCAGGCCGTAGTCTTCAATGCCGTCTTCGGCCATGATGCGCGCGGCCAGGTGGGCGATTTGTGCGCGCTCGTCGTTACGCGGCATGGTGGTTTTAAAACAATTGGTTGCGGGCGGCGTCCTGCAAGGCGGGTGTGGCGACGGGCTTGTCGCCGGTTTCAACCTCCCCGCGCGGCGCGAATTCCTGGTAGTAGATCTCGCCGCCGGTGGTTTGCAGACCCTGCGGGGCGTCCTGCGTTTGTTCCGGTACACCCTTGAGCACCACGCCCATGTAATTGATCCATATCGGCAAGGCCACGCCGCCGCCGGTCTCGTTGCGCCCGAGGGTTTGCGGCTGGTCGTAGCCTACCCACACAACACTGACAAGGCCTGCGTTATACCCGGCGAACCAGGCGTCGAGAAAATCATTGGTGGTGCCGGTCTTGCCGCCGAGGTCGCCGCGACCGAGCTTCATTGCTGACGCGGCCGTGCCGCCGCGTACCACGTCACGCATCATGCTGGTCATGATGTAGGCGTTGCGGGCGTCAATCACGCGTTCGGCATTTTCATTGGCGCGAGCGGGTTTGGCCTCGAACAACACAGTGCCACGGCTGTCTTCGACACGCTGAATGAAATATGGCTTCACGCGAAAACCGCCGTTGGCAAACACCGAGTAGCCGCCGACCATTTGCATCGGTGTAACGTTGCCGGCCCCTAACGCCATGGTGAGATACGGCGGATGCAGCTTGGCCTCGAAACCGAATTTGGTGATGTAATCCTGTGCATATTTGGTGCCGATGGATTGCAGGATGCGTATCGACACCAGATTCTTCGAGCGCATCAGCGCATTACGCATGGGCATCGGGCCATCGTATTTGCCGTCATAGTTCTTCGGATCCCATGCCTGCCCGCCGGTTTGCGTGGCGGTGAATTGCAGCGGCTCGTCGTTGATGATGGTGGAAGGCGTAAAGCCTTTTTCCAGCGCGGCCGAGTAAATGAATGGCTTGAAGCTGGATCCCGGCTGGCGCAGCGCCTGGGTGGCATGATTGTATTGCGCGCGAAAGAAATCAAAGCCGCCGACCAGCGCGCGGATCGCGCCGTCCTTGGGATCGGCGGAAACGAGGGTCGACTCGACGGCGGGCAGCTGCGTGATGATCCAACGCTTTTTGTCGTCGGGCTGCACCCGAATTATCGCGCCGCGGCGGATGCGCAGATTGGGGCCGGCCTTGTCGGTCAACGCCTCTGCCACGAACTTGAGGCTAACGTCGGTAATCTCGATCCACCCGCCACCGCGCCGGTACGCCTTGACGCGCTTGGGCGACGCTTCCGTCACCACGGCAGCAACAATGTCGTCGCTATTGCTGTGGTCCTGCAATGCTTCTTCGAGCGCTTCCTGAGTCGCGTTCGCTTCTACTTCGGCATAGCCCTCCGGACCGCGGTAGCCATGCCGGCGATCGTAATCGAGCACGCCCTTGCGTAGCGCCGCATAAGCTGCCGCCTGATGATCCACCAGAATGGTAGTGGTAACCTTCAGTCCCAGTGAATACGCGCCGTCCTGGTAGCGCTCGTACATTGCCTGGCGCACCATTTCCGCAACATGTTCGGCACGGGTGGCAAATTCATTGAGCTCGTTCCTGACGACAACGGGCTGCTTGTCGGCCTCGGCTTGTTGCAAAGTGGAAATCGCACCCATCTCGCGCATGCGGCGCAGCACGTATTGCTGGCGCAGCTTGGCGCGAGCAGGGTTGGCGACGGGGTTAAAACTCGATGGCGCTTTCGGCAGTCCGGCCAGCATGGCGGTTTCGGCCAGCGTCAGTTGATCCATGGTTTTGCCGTAGTAGATGCGCGCGGCGGCGGCAAATCCGTAGGCGCGCTGGCCCAGATAAATCTGGTTGATATAAAGCTCCAGAATCTGCGACTTGCCGAGGCTGGATTCGATCTTGAAGGCCAGCAGCATTTCGTTAAATTTTCGCGTCAGCGTTTTCTCGCGTGAGAGAAAAAAGTTGCGCGCCACCTGCATGGTGATGGTGGAGGCCCCTTGGCGCGGGCCAGTGAGCGTGAAGTTGGCGATGGCGGCCCGCGCAAGGCCAATGTAATCGACGCCCTTGTGCTGGTAATAGCGCTCGTCCTCGGCGGCGAGAATGGCGTCCACCATGGTCTTGGGCACCTGCCCAATGGATACCACGGCACGGCGCTCCTCGCCGAATTCGCCGATCAGTTTACCGTCGGCGCTATAAACCCGCAGGGGAACCTTGGGACGGTAATCGGTCAGGACTTCCAGCGAAGGAAGGGTCGGCCAAACCATCACCGCAACGAACGCAAACAGCAGCGTTGTTGCGAAAATGCCCACAACCACTAGTAATAGGGGATAAGTGACCCAGCGAACAGACATTTAGCGGTGGCTTTAAAGGGAATATCTTGAGAAAATTCCTACACTTAGACGCTTTTGTTGATAGTGTACTTGAATATCTACCAACGCAAAAATTAACAGACTACACTATATCCCAGAATGCAAATTTGGACGCAGCGGAATACTCGCTGTTAGAGCGCGAAGTGATTACAAAAGAATAATTTACGTTTTATACTTAAAGTCATTTACGGGCGAAAACACACTATGCCTATTCTTAAAGGGAAGCTTGGCGGAGGTCTAAGCGCTCTGGAGCGCCTGTTCCAAGTCAATTCTCCGCCGTTGATTGGCGTGGATATCAGCACTTCCGCCGTGAAAATGGTCGAGCTGACCGATCGCGGCAACCAAATGTATCAAGTCGAACGTTACGCGATCGAGCCTTTGCCCCGTGATTCGGTGGTGGAAGGCAATATCAATAATCTGGATGCCGTGAGCGAGACCCTTAAGCGCTGCCACGCCAAATTGGGTAGCAGCATCAAGAATGTCGCCATTGCGCTGCCCAACGCTGCCGTCATCAGCAAAAAAATCCTCGTTCCCGCCGGTTTGACCGAGGAGGAGATAGAAGTTCAAGTCGAAACCGAAGCCAACCAGTACATCCCATTTTCGCTGGATGAGGTCAATCTGGACTTTCAAGTGCTCGGCCCTGCGTCCGGCAGTCCCGATGACGTCGAAGTCATGATTGCCGCGTCGCGCAAGGAAAAAATCGAGGATCGTGTGGCGGCATCGGAAGTCGCCGGGCTCAAGGTCACGGTGGTTGACGTTGATCTGTTCGCCGCCCAGTCGGCGTTTGAGTTGATCGAAACCCAGTTCCCGGACAAGGGCAAGGATCAGAACATTGCCATTATCGATGTCGGCGCCAGCTTCACTAACGTTAACGTGCTGCGCAATGGACAGTCGATCTATTTGCGCGAGCAGCCATTCGGCGGTGTGCAATTGACACAGGAAATCCAGGACAAGTTTGGGCTGTCGCGCGAGGAGGCCGAAGTCGCCAAGCGCGCCGGTGGCCTGCCCGACAATTACGAAACGGATGTGCTCAATCCGTTTCTGGAGAATCTCGGTCTGGAAGTGGCGCGCGCGCTGCAATTCTTTTTCACCTCGACACAACACAACCAGGTCAATCACATCGTATTGTCCGGCGGGTGCGCGGCGCTGCCGGGCGCGGATGTCGCGGTGGCGAAACGTACCCAGGTCAATACGATTATTGCAAACCCGTTTGCCAACATGGCGTTGTCGTCCAAGGTGCGGCCAAAGAACCTCGCACAGGATGCGCCGTCGCTGATGGTGGCCTGCGGTCTGGCATTGCGGAGGTTTGACGCATGATGCGCATCAACTTACTGCCGCATCGAGAGATCCGGCGCAAACAGCAGCAACAGCAGTTTTTAATGGCCTTGACCTTGGTGGCAATTGTGGGTGCAGTAGTGGCCGGAGGCATCTATTACTATCTCGAAGAAGAGAACGCCAACCACGTCAGCCGTAACAAGTACCTCACCGAGGAAATCGCCAAAGTCGACAAGGAAATCGAGGAAATCAACCGGCTGAAAGAGCAGACCGCGTCGTTGCTCGCGCGTAAGCAAGTCGTGGAAACGCTGCAAGGCAACCGGTCCGAAACCGTGCATCTGCTGGATCAGTTAGTGCGGCAACTGCCGGACGGCATGTATTTGTCACAGGTCAAGCAGCAAGGCAGCAAAATAACCGTGAACGGCGTTACCCAATCGCAGGCGCGCGTGTCGACATTGATGCGCAATCTGGAATCATCCCAAAAGCTGGGAAATCCGGCGCTGGTCGAGATCAAGGCGATTCAGCAAGGGGCGACGCGTGCGAACGAATTCACGATGAACGTTACTATTGTTCGGCCGAAGGCGGAAGACCCGTCAAAAGCACCCGCCAAAAAAGGATAACTTGCCATGACACTGGATGAACTGCGTCGGCTTGATCCCAAAAAGATAGGATCATGGCCGGTACTGCCTAAACTGGGTGTGCTGCTGCTCGTGTTGCTGTTGATACTCGGCGCGGCCTACTGGTTTGTTTGGGCTGATCAACTTGCCCGGATCGATGCCGAGCGTGCGAAAACCGGGCAATTGAAAACGACTTTTGTTGAAAAGAAGACCGTGGCAGTTAATCTGCCCGCGTATCGCAAGCAATTGGATGACATTGAAAAGCAATTTGGCGCACTGCTCAGGCAGCTTCCCGGCAAATCCGAGATGGATGCCTTGTTGACCGATATCAACCAAGCGGGGTTGGGGCGTGGCTTGCAATTCGAATTGTTCAAGCCCGCGGCCAGCGAAGCAGTTAAGGATTTTTATGCCGAGTTGCCCATCGCCATCCGAGTGACGGGCAATTATCACGATATCGGCGCCTTTGCGGGGGATATCGGTAAGCTGTCGAGAATCGTGACGCTCAACGACATTAGCGTGGGCGGGGGCAAGGGCGCTCTGACCATGGATGCGACGGCGATGACGTATCGCTATCTGGACGAAGCCGAGGTGGCGGATAACAACAGAAAGAGGGCGGCCGCAGCGAAAGGCGCAAAGAAATGATGCATATGCCTAAATATCTGATCCCGATGTTCGCGTGCGTGCTGCTGGCGGCCTGCGGCGGTGAAAAGCATTCTGACTTGCGTCAGTGGGTCAAAGAGCAGGACAACCTGCCGCGTGGTCGTATAGCGCCACTGCCGGAGGTCAAGCCGTACAGCCCGGTGGAGTACAACGCTTTTGACCTTACCGATCCTTTCAAACCGCGAAAAATCGAACCGCCAAAAGGCGCGGTGGCCGGCGGTGTACAGCCGGACGTTAATCGGCGCCGCGAGCCGCTGGAAGCGTATCCGCTTGAAGCATTGAAGATGGTCGGAATACTCAAGCAAAAGGGATATTTTGCCTTGGTCAAGACGCCCGACAACAATTTGTTTCAGGTCAAGTCGGGTAATTACCTAGGGCAGAATTTCGGGCGTATTACTGAAATTTCCGACACTTCGATAAAGCTTAGAGAAATCGTGCAGGACAGCAACGGCAACTGGGAAGAGAAGGATCAGACGCTGTTGTTGCAGGAATGACCAGGAGAATAAAATGAAAACCACCCATCCGTCGTTGTTAATGTTTGTGCGAAACCTGTTGTTTGCGGCTGTGCTCGGTGTCGGGGCTCAATTGGCCCACGCCCAAAACAGCATCGAAAGCGTCAATGTATCCCCCCAGAGTGGCGGCAGGGTCGTTGTCCGCGTCGGGTTAAAAGAAGCATTAACCGCGCCTCCCGCGGGATTTACCGTGAACAATCCGCCGCGCCTTGCGTTTGACTTCGCGAACACCGGCAACGCTCTGGGCAGAAATGTGCAGGACGTATCGGACCCCGATGTTCGACGCATCAATATTGTCCAGGCAGGTAACCGTACGCGCATGGTGCTTGAACTGACCCGTGCGCTGAACTACGAAACGCAACTCGACGGCAAGACCGTGCTGATCACCTTGCACGGCGCGGCTGGAGCTGCCGCAGGCACGGGCGCCGGCGCTCAACGGTTCGCGGAAGCCAGCGCTACCGATCAGAAACACAGCTTGCGCAACGTCGACTTTCGCCGCGGCACTGCCGGAGAGGGTCGTGTAGTGATTGATCTGTCGGATAGTCAAGTGGGTATAGACGTGCGTAAACAGGGCCGATCCATCGTCGTCGACTTTCTGAACTCCGATTTGCCGGCCAACCTGGCGAAACGTTTTGACGTAGCCGATTTCGGTACGCCGGTGCAGTTGGTTGAAGCCACAAAACAGGGCGCCAATGCACGCGTGGTTATCACGCCGGCGGGCAACTGGGAACACTCGGCGTATCAGGCCGACAACCGCTTTATCGTGGAGGTCAAGCGAGTTGTCGAAGACCCGAACCGCTTGGTGCGACCGGGCTTTGTCGGTGAAAAGCTTTCACTTAATTTCCAGAACGTCGAGGTACGTTCGGTGCTGCAAGTGCTGGCGGATTTTACCGGCCTGAACATCATTACCAGCGACTCAGTCGCCGGCAATCTGACCTTGCGTTTAAAGGATGTGCCGTGGGATCAGGCACTGGACGTCATCATGCGCAGCAAGGGTCTGGACATGCGCAAGGAGGGCAACGTGGTGTGGATCGCCCCACGTGATGAACTGGCGACACGGGAAAAACTGGCGCTGGAATCGCGTTCCCAAATTTCTGATTTGGAACCGACCCAGACCGAAAGTTTCCAGTTGAACTATCAGAAGGCAACGGACGTGCAGGCACTGCTCTCCAATGCGCAGCAACGCATACTGTCGAAGCGTGGTAGTGCCGTGGTAGATGCGCGAACCAACCAGTTATTCGTGCAGGATACGCCGAGCCGCCTGGAAGATGTGCGCCGATTGATCCGTGTTATCGACATCCCGGTGCGCCAAGTGATGATCGAGGCGCGTATCGTGGAGGCATCCGACACGTTCAGCCGTAACTTGGGCGCTCGCCTTTCGTATAATGACACAACCACGAACCAGATCGGCTTGCCGGTGAATGGCTCGGACCCTCTGCGACTCGGTGTTGGCGCCAGCAGCACGACACCCGCAATCGGCGGCACGGCGGGTTTGTTGAATCTGGTGTTGTTTAACAATAAACAGACACGTTTCCTGAATCTGGAGCTGTCGGCGCTGCAAGCGGACGGCAAGGGCAAGATTATCTCCAGTCCACGTGTCATCACGGCGAATCAGAACGAGGCCACTATAGAGCAAGGCACCGAGATCCCCTATCAACAGGCATCTTCCAGCGGCGCAACCGCTGTGTCGTTCAAGAAGGCTACCCTGTCACTCAAGGTAAAACCGCAGGTCACACCCGACGACAACGTGATCATGACGCTAAAGATCAACAAAGATTCCCGCGGTACGGAGACCATCTCTGGACCGGCCATCGATACCAAGCAGGTTTCGACCGAAGTACTGGTCGAAAATGGCGGGACAGTGGTGCTCGGTGGCATCTACACCTCGGAAGAGAGTTCGACGACAACCAAGACACCGGTGCTGGGCGATCTTCCTTATGTTGGCTTTCTGTTCAAGAATAACCGCAAGGTCGATGAGCGGCGTGAATTGCTGGTGTTCATCACGCCGAAGATACTCAAGGACAATCTGATTGTGCGTCAGTAACAGGGTTCGATAAGTTTGCTGACAAGCGGCGTCTTCGGACGTCGCTTTTTTTGCGGGCGGCAGAACGGCGCGGTCAATAAGGCGCAGCCATAGAAGACATGCGCACGTATTCGGCTAAAATCCGTTCATGAGTGATATTGATGAGCCGCTGGCCTCCGAGCACCCACTGCACCCTGGCCACATAAAGGAAAACATTATCCTGGTCGGCCTGATGGGCGCCGGCAAGACGTCCGTGGGCAAGGCGCTGGCTCGCTTACTGGGCAAGACGTTCGTTGATTCCGACCATGAAATAGAGCGTGTCACCGGCGTGAAAATACCGCTGATTTTCGAAATCGAGGGTGAATCCGGGTTCCGTGCACGGGAAAGCAAAATGCTGGCGGAACTGGTTCAACACCATAACGTGGTGCTGGCTACCGGCGGCGGCGCGGTGTTGTCCCAGGAAAACCGTAATCTGTTGGCAGCCAACGGCACCGTCGTTTACCTGCGTGCGCCTGTCCGGTCACTGATTAAACGCACGCGGCGCGATCGCAATCGGCCCTTGCTGCAAGTGCCCGACCCCGCGGCCAAACTCACTGCGCTATATGAACAGCGCGATCCACTGTACAGCGACATAGCGCACCTCATCGTCGATACCGGCGAACAAAGTGTGCGGGTACTGGCCGGGCAGATAGCGGATAAACTACGCGATCTGGCGTCCCATTCGATGCCCGCGAACACCCATTAGGCCCATGCGCACTTTATCCGTCAATCTCGGCAGTCGCAGCTATCCCATCCATATCGGGGCGGGCAACCGTACACAGGCGGACCTGATTCCGGATACCTTGCTGAGGGGCAAGGCCGTGGTCATTACCAACACGACCGTCGCGCCGTTGTATCTGGAGGGCGTCGTCGCCGCGTTGCGCGGGCAGGGAGCCGACTGTTTGCCTATCGTGCTGCCGGACGGCGAAGCCTACAAGAGCTGGGAAACGCTGAATAAAATTTTCGATGCGTTGCTATCGAATCGTTGCGAGCGCAAGACGCCGCTGATCGCGCTGGGTGGCGGCGTGATCGGCGATCTTACCGGGTTTGCCGCGGCGACTTACCAGCGCGGCGTGCCGTTCGTGCAGATACCTACCACGCTGCTGGCGCAGGTGGATTCCGCCGTCGGCGGCAAGACTGCGATCAACCACCCCTTGGGCAAAAACATGATCGGCGCGTTCTATCAGCCGCAGGTGGTGATTGCGGACATGGATACGCTACGCACCTTGCCGCCGCGCGAACTGGCAGCAGGGCTTGCGGAAGTCATCAAATATGGTTTTATCCGCGATCCGGAGTTTCTCGATTGGCTGGAAAAGAATATCGATCGGCTGAACGCATTGGAGCCCGAGGCGTTGGCTTTTGCGGTCGAGCGTTCGTGCCAGAACAAGGCCGATGTCGTGGCCAACGATGAGCGCGAAACTGGCGAGCGCGCCCTGTTGAATTTCGGCCATACGTTTGGACACGCCATTGAAGCCGGCATGGGGTACGGCACGTGGCTGCATGGCGAGGCCGTCGCCGCGGGCATGGTGATGGCCGCGCGGTTTTCCGAAAAACTGGGCCTGATCGGCAAAGCGGATGTGCAACGCGTGGTGGATATCCTGCTGCGCGCCAAGTTGCCCGTGGCTGCGCCCGACCTCGGCGCGGATCGCTACCTCGACCTCATGGGCCACGACAAAAAGGTCGAGGGCGGCAAAATAAAATTTATCCTGTTGCGTAAACCTGGCGAAGCTTTTATTTGCAACCAGTACGACATGGCGGCGCTCAGTGACGCACTCACTGATGCGGCCAGTAACGTGCCCGGCGGAGCGCAGGCCGCGCCCCAGATCCATGCTTAAAGTCGCGCAGTATGCCGCGCAGGCATCGGCTACGCGCGGACGCGTACATCGCGAACCCGCCGCGCAGGGGCGCAGCGAGTTTCAGCGCGACCGCGACCGCATCATTCATTCCACCGCGTTCCGGCGGCTGGAATATAAAACACAGGTATTTGTGAATCACGAAGGCGATCTGTTTCGCACGCGGCTGACGCACAGTCTTGAAGTTGCGCAGATCGCCCGCTCGATTGCGCGCCAGCTCAACCTCGACGAAGACCTTACCGAAGCCATTACGCTGGCCCACGACCTCGGCCACACGCCGTTTGGCCATGCCGGACAGGATGCGCTCAACGCCTGCATGAAGCCTTACGGCGGCTTTGAACATAACCTGCAAAGCCTGCGCGTGGTCGATCACCTGGAGCAACGCTACGGCGGGTTCGACGGGCTTAATCTCACGTTTGAAACCCGCGAAGGCATTTTGAAGCATTGCTCGCGCAAAAACGCACTGCAACTGGGCGAGGTGGCCGAGCGTTTTATCAAACGGCGCCGTCCGTCGCTGGAGGCGCAACTGGTCAATCTGGCCGACGAGCTCGCCTACAATAACCACGATGTCGATGACGGCTTACGTTCTGGCCTGGTGACGCTGGATCAGCTTTCCACCGTGCCCATCTTTAGTCGTCATCGCGAACTCGCGATCAGGGAGTTTCCCAAGATCAATGGCCGCCGTCTGGTGCATGAAACCGTGCGCCGCATGATCGGCACGTTGGTGGCGGATCTAACGCGGCAAAGCGCGGCCAACATCCGCGAACAGGCTCCCCGTTCGGCGGATGAGGTGCGGCGTGCGCCAGCGTTGATCGCGTTCAGTCCGCGCATCGAAAAACAGCAACTTGAACTCAAGCAGTTCCTGCGCGTCAATCTGTACCAGCATTACCGCGTGGCGCGCATGAGCAGCAAGGCGCGGCGCATCGTCACCGAATTGTTTGATGCCTTGCTTGCAGAACCCAATTTATTGCCGCCGGATTTCCAGGCGCGCGCGCGCGATGACAAGCCGCGCGCCATTGCGGACTACATCGCAGGCATGACCGACCGTTATGCCATGCTCGAACACCGGCGATTGTTCGCGGTGGAGCCTGTGTAAATGCCGCTGCGGCAATGAGCAGCACGGGGGCGATGAGCCTCAAAGCTAATGCAACGTAAGCATTTATTTTTAAACAATATTTTCTACATTTCTCGCTGTTGCGCCGCTCCAAACATGCGCAGCAGTTTGCCGTAGCCGGGGATGCTGCCGGTGTAACCGATTTTTTTCAGCGCGCCCCAGATGCTAACTTGCGAGGTGCTCAACACCGGCTTGCCGAGGTCTTGTTCGAGGCGCTCGATGATCGCCATGCTTTTCCAGTTGGTGCAGGCGAGCACGATGGCTTGCGCTTCGGGGCAATCGACTTTTTTGCCGAGATCGTAAGCGGTTTGCACATCGAGACGGCCGATCTGCAGATTGTCGATCACGTTCAAGCCGTCCTTGGCGACGACCTGGATGCCGTTGGCTTCAATAAAATTCGCGCAGATATCATTGACCTCCGGGCTGTACGCCGACCCTAGCGCGATGCGAGTAATACCCAGCGCCTTGAATGATTCGAGCAGCGCGGTCGAGGTGGTGGTCGCCGGTTTGCCGGTGACGCGGGTGATGCGTTCGCTGACTTCGCGGTCGTAGCCCAAGCCCTTCAAAAAACTCGGCGCGGTGGCGCCCAGAATAATCACATCCACATCCGCGCTGGCGAGCAGCTTCGATTCGACATCCAGCGAATCGGCCATCTTGCCGATGGATTCGGGCGTGACCGTGGTGATCGGCAGCCGCGCGGTGTGCAGCGTCACGCCGTCGGGCAGCGCCCGGTAAAACTCCGGTTCTACAGTGGTGTTCGACGAGGGTGCGAGCAGTCCGATACGGCCGGTGAACGACATGGTGGAATCCTTTCAAAGAGTGCGGCAAGTTTAGCGTACGTCCTGCGAGGCGCGCGCGTGGATTACAATTCAAGGCTTCGCAAACGAAGGGCGAATCATGAGCGCAAGCATCAAAAACGCGACGGAGTTTCTGTGGGAGCAGCCCGACGCCGGGCATCAAAACGGCGCGTATTCCAAAATGCTGGTGACGCCCGCGAACGCGGCGACCAAGCATTTTGACTACCGTATTTCCAGCTATCAGCCCAAGGCGCATGTCGCCGCGCACCGGCATAAAATTCAGGAACAGATTTACCACGTGCTCGACGGCGAAGGGTTGATGGAAATCGACGGCGTGCGGCGCGTGGTGAGAAAGCACGACGTGATTTTTATACCGCCGGGCTTGGAGCATGCGTTGTATAACACCGGATTTACCGATCTGACTTTTATCGTGGTGACTTCGCCACCGGAAGACGAATAATGACAACCGAAGCATACGACGTAGTAGTAGTCGGTGGCGGCATCGCCGGTCTGTCCGCCGCCAACCGTGCCGCGCAGCAGGGCCTGAAAGTCGCGTTACTGGAACGCGGCGATGGCCCGCAATATCTGTGCAACTCGCGCTACTCCGGCGGCGTGTTGCATATCGCCATGCACAACGCCAAAGACCCCGCTGAAAAACTGATGGAGGTGATTAAGAGCGCTACCAGCGGCAAGGCCGACCCTGAACTCGCGCGTGCGTTGGCGACCACGGCGGGCCGCGCCATCGACTGGCTGCAAAGCGAAGGCGCGAAATACATCCGTGTCGGCAACATCGTGTGGCAGCAGCATGTGCTGGCGCCGCCGCGCCCGATCGTGGCGGGGCTGGACTGGAAAGGCCGCGGCCCCGATGTCACGCTGCGGCAATTGGTGACCAATCTCGAAAAACGCGGCGGCAAACTGATCCGCCTGCCCGCCGCCAGTTTGATGGAAAAAGAAGGCCAGTGCATAGGCGTCGAAGCGGGAGAAGGAGTAAGCAAACAACTACTTCATGCAAAAGCCGTCGTGCTCGCCGACGGCGGCTATCAGGGCAGCCCGGCGCTGGTGCGCGAACACATGGGCATCGATTTCAGCAAGGTCAAAACGCGCGGCGCGGGCACTGGTGTCGGCGACGGCATGCGTATGGCGCGCGCGATGGGCGCGCAGTTTTCCGAACTCAAATATTTTTACGGGCACATGCTGTCGCGCGATTCGTTCACCAACGACAAAGTGTGGCCGTATCCCCAGTTGGATGAGCTTGGCACCGTGGGCCTGGTGGTCAACGACGCCGGCGAACGATTTGTCGATGAGGGCCAGGGTGGTGTGTTTGTCGCCAACACCATCGCGCGGTTGGCGAATCCGTTATCGACATGGGCGATACTCGATCACGCCATCTGGGAAGGGCCGGGCCGCACCGCGCGCATCCCCGCCAATCCGCAACTGGCGAACGCGGGCGGCACGATACACAAGGCCGCCACGCTGGGCGAACTGGCGATGATGACAGGCATCGACGCGGCAGGATTGGAAGCCACCGTCGCCGCGTACAACAAGGCGCTCGCGTCGGGGCAAACCGCCGGCCTCGTGCCGCCGCGCAGCGCGCACCCGATTACGCCCGCGCCCATCGCCAAGACGCCGTTTTACGCCGTACCGCTGTGCGCCGGCATGACCTACACCTTTGGCGGCATTTTCACCGACGGTGATGCCCGCGTGATGAGCACGCGCGGCGCGCCGATCGAGGGACTGTATGCCGTGGGCGCGACCACCGGCGGGCTGGAAGGCGGCACCGGCGGTGGTTACGTCGGCGGCCTCATCAAGGGCATCACGTTCGGCATGCGCGCGGCGGAACATATCGCGCAATCAC
>VFLF01000044.1 GCA_009885185.1 Nitrosomonadales bacterium
CCTACCAGCAGGCCTTCTTCACTCCAGTCGAATTGGAAGGCTTCGCCGTTCTCGAAGACAAGCGGCACAAAGGCTTTGGGGGCCTTGCCAGCCTGCTCGCGCCAGGCACGAATGTAGTCGGTAATCGCGCTGTAGCCGCCCCGATATCCTTGCGCAGTGATTTGCACAAACAGGGCGCGTGCCGTGCGCCGGTTGTCCTTGTGTCGCAACTGATCGGCCTTGAGCGCCTGCAACAATATCGGCTCAAATGAGGATCGTTTGCGTAGATCCTTGCCCCGCAGATACTTCGGCGTCACCGACCCCGGTGCGTGTAGCCATTTCTTGATGGTGTTGCGCGCCAAACCAGTGCGCTTTGCGATTTCGCTGATCGAAATCTTGTCGCGCATTTTCATGCGCCTTACCTTGCCCAACATGTCCATTGTGATCACCTCGGCTCCCTGCTTAAAAAGTAAGCAGGTCGATTGAACACCCTGGTCAATATTGGATCGGCACAACCCTCAAATACTGGTCAATTTTCAGTCGGCGGCAACAACTACAAAAGTGCGGGGCAAACGGGGTAACCCGCAGCGCTTCATAGACCTGGTAGCCGACGATGCCGCCCGCCACGTGCGCAACCTATAATGCCAAAAAGCACGACAACGAAACGCAATCATAGGGAGCTGCCACGCTAATGTCTGCCGAATCATCCAAGGGTACGACCGCGATATTGTCCGAGTGGGCCGCAGGTTTTCGGCTGGAAGACGCGCCCACCGAAGTCGTCGAGCGCATGAAGGCGCTGGTGCTGGATCATTTGCGCGTCACTGCCGTGGGGGCGCGTCTGCCGTGGAGCCGCGCCACGCGCAAGCTCGCGCTGGAGTTGGGCGGCAAGGCCGAGAGCAGCCTGTTGCTGTGCGGCAGCCGCATTGATGCCGCGCGCGCGGCGTTTGTTAACGGCGCGTATGCGCATGCCTGTGATCTGGACGATACGCATGTCGGTTCAATGCATCACGCGGGTGCGTCCATACTCCCGGCGGTGCTGGCGATGGCCGAGCGCGAGAATTCCACGGGGCGTGCCGCACTCACCGCCGCGATCATCGGTTATGAGGCCTCGCTGCGCATCGGGCTGGCGACGCAGCCTGCGCTGTTTCAGCGCGGCTTCATGTCCACCCCAACCTGCGGCGCGATGGGTGCCGCGCTGGCGGCGGGCAAGCTGCTCAACTTTAATGCGACGGATATGGCCGGCGCGCTGGGCGCGGCGGGCGCTTACGCGGGCGGCCTCGCGCAGTTTTATCATTCCGGCGGCGTGACCAAGCGGTTGAATGGCGCGCGCGGCGCGGAGTCCGGTGTGATGGCCGCGTTGCTCACGCAAGCCGGCATCTGGGGGCCGCGTGATATTCTCGAAGGCGAGGCGGGATTTTTCCGTGCGTTTTCCGGCAATGCGAACCCGGAAAAAGTCACCGGCGATCTGGGGCGTGGGTTTCGCTTGATGGAAGTCAGCACCAAAATCCACGCCGGCGCCGGGCGTTTGCAGGCGACGGTGGATGCGGGCTTGCGCCTGGGTTTTGAAAACAAACTTTCGCCCGCGCAAATTACAGATGTCGAAGTCGGCATCCCGAAAGTGGTGCAGGGGCGGCTGACGCAACTTGATCCGCCTGACTTGCAAAGCGCGCAACTTTCCATTCCGTTCAGTCTGGCGATGGCGCTGTCGCTCGGCCAAACGCGCGGGGCGCAGGCCGCGTTGCGGCGCGAGGATTACGAAACCGCATTGGTGGATGCAGAGGTGCGCGCGCTGTCGAATCGCAGCCGCTGCGTGCTGGACGCCGAGATCGAAGCCGGCACCAACACCGAGGAAGTGCCCTCACGCGTGACGATCAAACTCGCCAATGGCAAAACGCTGGAAACCCGCGAGCCGCATCCGCGCGGCAGCCCGCACCGGCGCATGAGCTGGGATGAGTTATCCGCGCTCTTCAAGGACACCGTGGCCGATGCGTTGCCCGAGGCCACGCTGAATAAAGTGCTGGACCTGGTGGCGGCGCTGGATCGCGATGCGCGTCCGCGCGAGATCATGAGCACTTACCTTGCCGCGCCGGGTTGGCTTGAGCGTGATCGCTAACAGGAGATTCAGGATGGAAAAACAAGTTGCAATCCTCAGCACCGGCGCCATTGGCAGCAGCATCGGCGCGGATTTGACTCACGTCGCGCCCGCGGGCTACCACATCTCGCTGGTCGATCAATGGCCCGCGCATGTTGATGCGATGAAAGCCAACGGACTGCACGTGAAAATGCCAGATTCGGAACTGCGCACGCCGGTCGAGGCGTATCACCTGTGCGAATTGTCGTCGTTAAAGCGCCAGTTCGATATTGTGCTGCTCACCGCAAAATCGCACGACACGCGCTGGCTGTGCGAATTCATCAAGCCGTATCTGAAGGAAGACGGCATGATCGTCGGCGCGCAAAACGGCATGAACAACGCCGACATCATCGACATCATCGGCAGGCCGCGCGTGATGGGCTGCGTGCTGGAACTGTCGGCGGAGGTGTTCACGCCGGGCGTGGTTCAGCGCAACACCGATCCGGCGCATACGTGGTTTGGCCTGGGCGAGCTGGATGGCGGCGTGACGCCGCGTCTCACCGAAATCGAAAAGCTGATGAAGCACTCCGGCACCATCACCATCACCGACAACATCGAAGGCGCGAAGTGGAC
>VFLF01000444.1 GCA_009885185.1 Nitrosomonadales bacterium
GGATTACAACGAGTCGCGCAGCCTGTTCGGCAACCGGCTGGTGGCGCGCAACCGCTGGCTTGGCGCGCATATGTCGGCGCATCTTGCCAAGCCCAAACATCTGCGCACGCCGGATGAGCTTGCGCATCGCCCGCCGGATGTCACCATGCGCGAGTTCGGCGCCAAGCTGTGTGATATCGCGGATCTGGCGCCGATTGCGCGCCGTGTGTCGCTGCAAACGGGCAGCCAGCGTTCGGCGTGATAATCGGTATTGCCGTGGGCAATCCAGCCCCAACCCCAAGGGAATGTTCATGAAGAAATTCGCGCGTTGTGTCAGTGCTGTTGTTGTCGTGCTAACCGTTACCGCCGCATCGGCACAGAACTGGCCGGTCAAGTCAGTGCGTGTCATCGTGCCTTTTGCGCCCGGCGGCGGCGCCGATCTGACGGCGCGTCCGGTGGCGCAAAAACTGTCGGAGGCGCTGGGACAGCAGTTTGTCGTCGATAACCGCGGCGGCGCGGGCGGTGCCATCGGCATGGAACTGACGGCGAAGGCGTCGCCGGATGGTTACACGATCATGAGCGTGTCCGGCAGTTTTTCGGCGACGGCGGCGACGCACAAGTTGCCGTACGATCCGTTCGACGCCTTGATTGCGGTGGTGGAACTCGGTTACGCGCCCAATGTGCTGGTGGTGCATCCCTCGCTGCCGGCGAAAACGACCAAGGAACTGGTCGCACTGGCGCGCATCAATCACGGCAAATTAATTTTTGCATCCACCGGGATCGGCGGGCTTACGCACATGGCGACGGAACTCTTTGCCGTGATGGCGGGCGTCAAGATGATCCATGTGCCGTATAAGAGCACCGGCGTCGCCATGCCGGAATTGATGGCGGGGCAAACGCAGATCATGGTGGCCGGCATGCTCGGCGCGCAACCTTTTTATACCACTGGCCGGTTGCGCGCTTTGGGCGTGACCACGGCCAAGCGCTGGCCCAGCATACCGGACATCCCGGCGATTGCCGAAACCCTGCCGGGCTACGACACCGGCACCTACTACGGCATGTTCCTGCCGAAGGGGACGCCGCAAGCCATCGTGGAGCGCCTCAACGCCGAGGTCAACAAGGTGCTGATGGAGGACGGGATCCGCAAAACGCTGGTGGCTCAGGGCATGTCCGCATCGGGCGGCACGCTGGTGGCGTTCGCCGCGCGCGTCAAAAAGGAATACAACGACTGGGTAAAAGTGGTGCGGGAGGCCAAGCTGAAGATCGAGTAGCGCGGCCCTTGCCCGCTGTGCGCCGGATGGATGCAGGGCGCGGATCGGGGGTAAGCAGGCGAAATCCGGGCGGTGCCGTAGCGGGCGCGACGACGTTTACCACCTCCGGCGCGCAGAGGTGTATTATTAAAATGTAGTAAACGATTGAGAGAAGAATAATAAACAGTTTCTATAGGCGTCGTATTCCTTAATAACCGTTCAATAGGGGGGATTCATGGCTGCTCCAGAAATCGGTACTTGTGTTTCCGCGGGTGTCGCCGGGCTGAAGAAAAACTTCGTCTTGCACGTGGTGGTTACTCTGCTGATCCTCATTGTTGGCGGGGCCAGCGGTGGTTTGCTTTATGGTCCGATGCTTGTCGGCTATATGCGCATGATTAAGGCGGAGGATGAGGGCGGCACCCCCGCGATCGGCGATGTGTTCAAGGGCTTCGATGATTTTCTGCCGGCGTTCCTCGCGGCGTTTCTGGGGGGGCTCGCGGTGTCGATCGGCATAATGCTGTGCATTATCCCAGGATTGCTGATTATGGCGCTGCCCATGACTGCGGTCTATATCGTCGCCACGATGGGCGAGAAAGACGGCATCAATGCGTTAAAGCGCGCGTGGGCCCTCGTCAAGGAAAACCTGATCCCGTCGGCGTTGTGTGCGCTGGTGCTCGGTATCGTCGGCTCGCTGGGCGCGATTCTCTGCGGTGTCGGCATCCTGCTCACGCTGCCGATTGCCTTTATCGGCCTTTATCACATGGCCAAGGCATTGACCGATGGTGGAGCCCCGGCCTGATATGCATGAGCTCCCGCGCGCGGAGCGGCAATGGCGGGCGGTAACCACGCTCGGCTGGCCGCTCGCGCTGGGCGCCGCGCCGCTGCTGCTTGCGCTGAATAAATATCCGATTTGCGCCTTTCGCGGCATGACCGGTCAGCCGTGTCCGCTGTGTGGCGGCACGCGCGCCTGCGCGGCGCTCGTCGAGGGGGATTTTCTTGCGGCCTGGCAGTTCAGTCCGAGCGTCATGCCGGTGCTGGCGCTTGCGTTCACGCACACCGTGCAACTGGCATACGAAGCGTGGCGCGGACGCCGGGTCGACATACGATGGCGCATCGGCACGGGTCTATGGACGTGGGCTGGCGTCAGTATGCTGGCGCTGTGGAGCATGAGGCTGCTGGGCTGGATATAGCAGAACCGCCCGGCGCCGCCCGGCACCGTTAAACGGGCGCCAGCACCGCCCGCACGTAATCCGGCAGCGGCTGCGATTTTCCCGTCGCGCGATCCACCCATACCATCACGGCTTGCCCGTCGGCGTATTTCACCGACGCATCGTTGTCGGACAGCAAATCGTAGTAGGTGGTGAAGCTGGTGCGGCCCGGCGTACCGGCGTAGAGATTGATGCGCACGGTTTCCGGATACGGAATCGAGCGGCGGTAGTTGCACGCGGATTGCGCCACTACCGGGCCTTGCCCGTTGCGCTGGTCGCGCGGGCACACGGATTCGAACCACGCCAGGCGCGCGGATTCAAAATAGGTGAAAAAACGCGTGTTGTTGACGTGCGCATTGACATCCATATCCGCCCAGCGCACGGGCAGGGACAGTTGGTAGGCCAGAACTTTCGTGGGGTTTTGGGGTGCGTTCATGTTTGTGCGATGAGGTTACGTGATTGGCCTTTCTGATTTGCGGTTATGATAAAACATATCTTCGATTCTTACGGCCCATGTTAAAAAACAAATTGTTGTATTTTACGCGTGCGTGGATCGCTGCCGCCACCGCGTGCGGCGCGGCACAGGCGCAACAGTACCCTGCCAAGGCGCTGCGCATCGTGGTGGCGTATGCGCCCGGCGGCAGCAACGACATCATCGCGCGCGCGGTGGGACAGAAGTTATCCGAGACGTGGGGCGTGCCGGTGGTGATCGACAATCGTCCCGGCGGCAACACGGTTATCGCCACCGACAACGTGGCGAAGTCGCCGCCCGATGGCCACACCGTGCTGCTGACGCCGCCGACGTTTGTCACTAATCCGACGCTGATGCTAAAGCTGCCGTACGACACGCTGCGCGATTTTGCGCCGGTGTCATTGCTCAATATCAATCCGCAGGTGCTGGTGGTGAATCCGTCGGTACCGGCGCGCACCGCCAGGGAGCTGGCCGTGCTTGCGAAAACGCGGCCCGGCGGCATGAGTTGCAGTTCGTCGGGCAGCGGCGGCGCCAATCATCTGGCGTGCGAACTTTACATGACGATGGCCGGCGTGAAGCTGGTGCATGTGCCGTACAAAGGCAACGCGCCGGCGCTGCTGGCGGTGGCGACCGGAGAAATCGATCTTTCCATCAACAGCGTGATTGCATCCATGGCGCTGATCAAGGGCAAGCGCGTGCGTGCGCTGGCGATGACCAGTCTGCGCCGCTCCAGCGCATTGCCGGACTTGCCCACGCTGGATGAAGCGGGCTTCAAGGGTTACGAAGCGGTGGCGTGGGCGGGCTTCACCGTGCCGGCGAAAACACCCGTGGAGGTCGTGAATCGGCTCAACGCCGCCGTGGTGAACATCGTGCATCTGCCGGAATTGAAGGAGCGCATGGTGGCCGACGGCTCCGAGCCGGTGGGCAATACGCCGGGCGAGTTTCGCGTTTTTTTGCAGGATGAAATCGGCAAGTGGCGCAAGATCATTCAGATGGCCGGGCTGAAAGCGGAGTAATGACTGGGCCGGCGCGTGCTTTGATATAAACTGTGACTCTCGTACATCACGCTTGGCGCTCATGACCACCGAAAACATCGTCGAAATCACCGATCTCGCGTTCTCCTATCCGACGCGGGAGATTTTCAAAAGCGTGAGCCTTGCCATTCCGCGCGGGCAGGTGACCGGCATCATGGGCGGCAGCGGCAGCGGCAAATCCACGCTGCTGCGCCTGATCGGTGCGCAGTTGCATCCGTCGCGCGGCATGTGCCGGGTGCTGGGGCAGGACGTGCATCAGCTCGGCCACGAGGCGCTGTACGAGCTGCGCCGCAAAATCGGCATGCAGTTTCAGCAAAACGGCTTGTTCACCGATATGTCGGTGTTCGACAACCTCGCGTTTCCGATGCGCGAAAAAACCGATTTGCCGGAATCGGTGATCGAGGATCTGGTGCTGCTGAAACTGAATGCCGTGGGCCTGCGCGGCGCGGCGCGGTTGATGCCCTCGGAGCTGTCCGGCGGCATGACGCGCCGCGTGGGGCTGGCGCGTGCGATTGCGCTCGACCCGTCGCTCATCATGTACGACGAACCGTTCGCCGGACTCGATCCGATTTCGTGCAACGTGGTGGGCAACCTGATTCGCCGCCTGAACGATGCGCTGGGCGTGACCTCCATCGTGGTGTCGTACGACGCGCAGGAGGCGCTGAAAATCGTCGATCACGTTTATTTTCTGGCGGACGGCGTGATCGCCGCCGAGGGCGCGACCGACGCGGTGAAGGTTTCCACCGATCCCTTTGTGCATCAGTTTATTCGCGGGCAACC
>VFLF01000650.1 GCA_009885185.1 Nitrosomonadales bacterium
GAGCCGCCAGCAGCGCTGCCATCTTCGCACCGGATCGGCTGCCCTCGCGTGACCATCCCGCCGTCTCGCGGATATTTACAAACTGAACCTTGCCATGCGCCTGCCATTGCTCATGCAACTCGGCAAACAGCGGGGCTTCCTGCGTACACGCCACTACAAGGTTTTCTCCGGACTTTGCAGGCGCCTCAAACGCCGCGATGTGCCGGCGGCATAACTCACTATGCACGGTCAGGGCACCCTGATTTAGCGCATTGCCCAGCGCCTTGCCGTCAAGCGGCATGGTCTTGTTGCAGTTACATATCAGCAACTTGTGTTCAGGCATGTCGTCTCGGTAAGGAAAATTTAAATTTCTTAATCAACATATAGTTATGGATGCACTGAATAAGTCTGTTGTTGAAAAGCCGATGCCTTAGAAATCAATCAGTTACGAGCGTCCCAGTTCAAGTTTTGATACTTAATCAGCGTATCCTTATAGCTTCTTTGCAGCGTCAGGCGCCTGCGTCTCAGGTAAAGGCTCAGGCAGTATCACTTCCGGCGTAAGCGCACTCGACTCGCTGGGCAGTGTCGTATCTGTATGCGGCACTGGGCCATCAAGTGCCACCGCAGGTGCTTCCGCCACGGGCGTGGGGGTTGGCGCTGTCTCACCCTCGTCCAGTTCGTTCCTTGCCCACCTGAATATTTTTTGTGCGGATTTCATTTGCGCCAGCATTTCTGCCGGCAAGGGATCCGAAATCGAGTAATCATCAATATAAATATCCAGACCGTCCATCACATTAAAGTGCGGATCGCTGAAAAGCTTTTTCAGCGCTGCGCGCTTTACGTTCTCATCGACCTTGGGATGGAAAAAACCTGTGAAATCCGAATCCGACGTGAGCTCATCCACCGGTGGTAACTGTGGTGGGATAGATGCCGCACGTGCGTCCTTATCCTGGCGTTGCAGAGGCGCTGCAGTAAGCTGAGCGCGCTCCGCCAAATCTAATGGCTCTGCAGAATCCGCGTCCTCCACCTTGGTGTCGCGTTTTAGCCGCGACCAGCGTGACAGGAATTTTTCGCCTTCGTCACTCATGGCGTTCACTCGTAATTGCCCATGCGGCCCTTGTCCTTGTTGCTCGCATATTTGCGTGACTTCTTCTCTTCCGGCTGATAGTACAACGCCACAAATTCCGCCATCCATGGTATCAATTCCCCCGGCAGCGGCACCCCATCCACGTTTTCGCCACTGTCCAGCCAGCGTGATCCTTCGTGGTAACTGACCGATAAAAATTTTGGCTGTGCGACGTCATCTTCCATGCGCCAGAGCACAAAGACCTTGGGCTCAGGCGACGAGATATTGTAATAATACCCCTCGGCTTCATCGCGGTACAGGCGAATCACGTGGCCCGGGTACAATGTGTGCGTGAGCTTGTCCGTTTGCATGATGACTCGCGTGGGCGCGCCGCTCACGGCAGTATCGCGCACGATGCCACGGGCTTCCCACCGTTCATCCGCCCAACGATTGACAATCACCATGCGTTCCATAATCACCGCCGCAGGCCATTCCCAAGTCTTCGGTGTAGATTCCAGCATCGGCGGATTGTCTGCCAATGCCGCGCTACATGCAACAAAGAGCCTGCGCAAATGCTTGATTTAAAACTAATCTCAAGAAAGCATCGGCACTTTCCTTGATAGACCATGATTGAGAAGTCCCGGATAAACTACACTTACCAATCAGAACGCGCCACCCCAGGCAGTTCGCTAAAATGCAAGTTCACTCACACTCGAAGCCGACACCATGACCCAACCCGCCCCCACCCTGCGCGACGCCAGTTGCGCCGACGACTACGATCCCAACTCCATGCCGGTAGACAAAGCGCGGGCGCTGATCGCGCGCTTTCTCACGCCGCTGACCGCCACCGAGCGCGTGCCGGTGCGCTCGGCGCTGGGCCGCGTGTTGGCCGAAGTCGTGATTTCGCCAATCAACGTGCCCGCGCACGACAATTCCGCGATGGACGGCTACGCGGTACGCTTCGCCGACCTCAAGGCCGGTGGCGATGTGTCCTTCAAAGTAGCCGGTTCGTCTTTTGCCGGTAAACCCTACGCGGGCCGGATGCAGGCGGGCGAAGCGGTGCGCATCATGACCGGCGCCGTGATGCCGCCGGAGGCCGACACCATCGTGATGCAGGAACACGCGCAAGTTGAAAACGGGCATGTCACCATTGGCATCGGCCATCGCAAAAACCAGAACCTGCGCCGCGCCGGCGAAGACCTGGCCATCGGACAAATCGCGTTAAAGCGTGGCCTGCCGCTGCGTCCGGCGGAAATCGGATTGATATCGTCTATCGGCATCGGCGAGGTCACCGTGTTTCGCAAGTTGCGCGTGGCGTTTTTCTCCACCGGTGATGAGCTGGTGTCCATCGGCAGCGTGCCCGGCGAGGGGCAGATTTTCGACAGCAACCGTTACACCATCCACGGCATGCTGACGCGCCTGAACTGCGACGTGATCGACATGGGCGTGGTGCGCGACGACCCGGCGCTGATCGAAGCGGCGTTCGCCGCCGCCGCCGCCAACGCAGACGTGGTCATAACCAGCGGCGGGGTGTCGGTGGGCGAAGCCGATTTTGTGCGCGACATGCTGAACAAGCTCGGCGAAGTGTTGTTCTGGAAAATTGCCATGAAACCCGGCCGTCCGTTGGCC
>VFLF01000826.1 GCA_009885185.1 Nitrosomonadales bacterium
ACGCTATCGAATGGTCTGGGACCTTTCATGCCATAGGCGCTAAGTTGCTGCGACTACATGCGGAGACCATCGGTCTTGACCCGAGCTTTTCGATACTGGACCGTGGCGACGCTGAGGACCTCATGGATATGGTGCGCGAGGAGCTGGGACTGTCGACCACGAAAAATCGCTTTCCCAAGAAATCTACGTGCCTTGCAATTTACAGTTACGCAGTCAATGCGCAAACAGATGTCCGTAAAACGCTTATTCGCGCGTTCCCGTGGTGTTCAACACAGGAAGAAGCTCTGAACAAGCTCTTTCTAGCCTACGTCGAGGCGAAACAAACCCAGGGTGTGCTCGATTATGATGACCTGCTGCTCTATTGGGCCAGGATGATGGAAGTCCCCGAAGTCGCGCAATTAGTGGCGCGCCGATTTGATCATGTGCTGGTTGATGAATATCAGGATACCAACGCGCTTCAAGCGGCGATCTTGCTGGGGCTCAAGCCTGACGGTCGCGGCCTGACAGTTGTAGGCGACGATGCGCAGTCGATCTATTCGTTCCGCTCTGCCACGGTGCGCAATATTCTGGATTTTCCCGCATTGTTCGAGCCTCCGGCTGTGACGATCCGGCTTGAACAGAACTACCGTTCAACTCAATTCATACTGAAAGCCTGTAACAATATCATCCGCCATGCGACGGAGGGATTCCAGAAAACGCTGTACTCAAAGAGAAACGACGGCACCAAGCCGATCCTAGCGATGGTTGCCGATGAGGCAGCGCAGGTGGATTTCATCGTAGATCGCGTGCTCGCCAATCGAGAAGCCGGCATGGAATTGCGTCAACAAGCCGTGTTAATGCGCGCGTCACATCACTCCGGTCAGCTTGAAATCGAGCTTACGCGGCGAAATATTCCCTTTATCAAGTTTGGCGGACTCAAGTTCCTTGAGGCAGCGCACATCAAGGATGTTCTGGCCATCTTGAGATGGGCGGAGAATCCGCGCGATCAAGTGGCGGGTTTTCGGGTACTCCAGTTATTGCCCGGTGTCGGCTCAGTAACGGCGCGACGGGCAGTCGATCTTCTTATCGGAAACACGCGAGGATTTTGTTCATTGGAGAGCTTTACGCCCCCTGCCGCCGCAAAAGAGGGATGGTCGACATTACTTCCCTTGATGAACGCGCTTGCCGGCTCCAAGGAATGGAACGCCGAGATTGAGTTGCTGCGTCGTTGGTATGACCCGCTGCTCGCATTGCGTTACGAAAGTGCACATACGCGATTCGGCGATCTTGATCAACTCGAACGCATCGCGGCTCAACATCCCTCGCGGCTCGCGTTTCTTACGGATCTGGCACTTGATCCGCCCGAAGCTGTTGGTGCCGAAGCAGGTCCGCCCCTAAAGGATGAAGACTGGCTAATTCTGTCGACGATACATTCTGCAAAAGGCCAGGAATGGCGAGCCGTTTATGTGCTGAATGTGGTCGATGGCTGCATCCCCTCCGATCTCGCCACCGGGACGGCCGAGGAGATCGAAGAAGAGCGGCGACTCCTTTACGTCGCAATGACGCGCGCGCGGGATGACCTGACACTGATGCAACCGATGCGCTACTACATTCGCGGGCAAGCCTCAGGGTCCGATAAGCATGTCTATGCCCCGCGCAGCCGGTTTATTTGGGATGAAGACCTTACAGCGTTCGAACTCGTGACGCCGCCGATGGCAACAACTATTGCGGAAACTATTGATATTACGTCCCCGCGCGTAGATCTCAAATCAGCTATGCGCCACATGTGGAAAAATTAAAGCGTCGATCAGGACATTCGCTGCAATACGAGAAGAAGAGACCAAGTGCGAAGGCTATAGCTCTGCTTGAAACGCAGCTGGCTGGCTAGGGCGAACGGCGGCCATTTAGAATATTGAGTGCCTGTTTACGAAAAATATCAATGGCAGCAAACGGAAATTCTGGATGAGTGCTTTCGACCCTGTGAAGCCGTCATTCGTCGCCGCAAGAGTTCAATGGCCGGTTAAAGAGTCAAGCAGTCGCCCTACACCGCTACCCACCGACAGTAGTTCGGCCTTATGTAAAGCTTTACATAATGCAGAGGGTTTTTAGCTTAGCGGTCGCGGCGCGCTGATGTTGCCGTGTGGCGAGGTGGTGCCACCGCGACCGGTGAGCTAAAAAGCCTGTTGCACTGAACCGCCCGCGCAGGTGGTGGCGCTATGGGGATTGAATCAAAGACGCATCATCGAAGCGCGTGACGGTCCACGCCACGAGAGGGGCGCAGAAGGTTTGGGTGTTGATTTCCAAAGTGCGCGTTGTATCTCTGAGGTCGGCGCAGCGTGAATTGCAGTGCCGGCGAGCCACAGCGACAACACATTGCGCCGACACGCCCCCGCGCCAGCCAAAGATATCCCAGCATTTCGCGCACCAGTTCGCAAAACGCCCAACAGGGTTTGTGGGGTCGAGTTCATTGTGGATCGCGCGGCGGCCCGCGGGGCAACG
>VFLF01000396.1 GCA_009885185.1 Nitrosomonadales bacterium
CTGGGTGAAATGCTGCTCGAATTGAAACAGCCGGCGCTGGCGCTCAAGGAATTCTAAGCATCGCACGTGCGCGAACCCAACCGCTTCCGCGGCTACGACGGCGCGGCGCGCGCGGCGGAAGCCGCCGGTGACCGCCGCAAAGCCGCCGACTACTACGCCAAGTTGATGGAACTGGCGAAAAAAGCGGATTCGTCGCGACCGGAGATTGCGCGTGCGAGGGCTTATGTAGTGCAGCGGTAGGCGGTTCGCGCGCTGTGGATAGCGGCGCGCCTACCTTTACTCCGCCCACTGCTCCGCTTCCAGCGTTCCTTTGTCCCGCCCAAGTGCGGGCAGGCGGACGTTGCACTCACCATCCCAAGATGACGGCGCTACAATACGCCGTATGAAACCCTACCTCTCAGCCGTTATATATTTGCTGACGCTGGCGCTTGTTTCCGCCACGCCCGCTGCCATCGCCGAACCCTACGAAGACACCCCCAACGCCGCCGCGCGCGATCCCGATTACGCCGCCGGCAAGGCGGCGATGGACAAGAAAAACTGGCCCGAGGCCGCCAAGCGTTTTCAGCAAGCCCTGCTGCGCGATCCGGACAGCGCCGATCTGCATAACTATCTCGGCTTTTCGTACCGCAACTTGAAGCAGATGGATCTCTCGCTAAAGCATTACAAACGCTCGATAGAAATCAACCCGCGCCATCGCGGCGCGCACGAGTACATCGGCGAGGCGTATCTGATGCTGAACGATCTGCCGAACGCCGAAAAACATCTCGCGGCGCTGCGGAAAATCTGCCTGCTGCCGTGCGAAGAACTCGACGATCTCGACAAGGCGATCAAGGAATACCGCGCGCGCCAAAAGCCGAACGCCAAGCGCTGAGTTCCGGCAGGTTGCACGGCGCGAAAAACAGCCACTACTGTGGCTTGATCTTCGCCGCCTTGACAATACGCCCCATCGACGCCGTGTCCGCCGCGAGAAACGCGTCGAACTCCGCCGGCTTCAGCGGAAACGGCTCTGCGCCGAGCTGCTGATAGCGGTTGCGCAGTTCGGGCAGCTTAAACGCGCGCAACACTTCCTCGTTGAGTTTGTTGACCACGGCGCGCGGCGTGTTGCGCGGCGCGAGCAGACCAATCCAGAACAGGTGTTCCCCATCCGGCATGCCCGCCTCGACGGCGGTGGGTATGTCCGGCAACTGCGCCATGCGTGCCTTGGAGCTGACGATCAGTCCCTTCAGCCGCCCGTCTTTCAACAGCGACACCACCGAGGCCGCCGGCGTGTATATCCAGTCGAGCCGGCCGGCCATCACTTCCACCAGCACTTCCGAAGTGCCCTTGAACGGCACATGATTGGCCGTGATGCCCGCGCCCAGCATGAGTTTTTCAGAATGCAGGTGCGTGCCGCTGCCGGTGCCGCCGGAACCGAAGTTCAAACTGCCCGGTTTCGCCTTGGCCGCGGCGACCAGATCCTTGATGCCTGTCCAGTTGCGCTGCGCCGGAACCACCAGCACGCTCGGCAGCTCCGCCAGCGGTGACACGCCGGAAAAATCATTGATCGGATGAAACGGCAGGTTCTGATACAGCCAGACCATGCCGGGTTGCGCCGAGGCGGTCAGCAGCAGCGTGTGCCCGTCAGGCTCGCTGCGATGCACGATGCCCGCCGCGATGGTGCCGCCCGCGCCGCCGCGATTTTCAACCACGATGGATTGCCCCAGCACGCGCGCCAGCGGCTCGGCCACCGTGCGTCCGATCACGTCACTGGTGGTGCCCGGCGTGGCGATGCCGACAAAGCGCAGGGGTTTCGTGGGAAAGGTTTGCGCGGACACCGGCGCCATGCACAACGCCAGCGCGATCAGTGTCATGTGCTGCTGCATCCGTTGTTTCAAACCCCGCTTCATATCTTGCCTCATTGTTTTGCAAGTTCCGCGCGCACCTTGCGTGTACCCACCACCATGGCGTCAAGCTTGGCGCGCGCCACGTCGCGCGGCAACGCGCCGCAGCCGCAATCGGGCGCCGCGATCAGCCGCTCCACGGGCAACACTTCCAGCGCCGCGCGCAACCGCCTGGCCACGATGTCCGGTGTCTCAATGGATTCGCGGCCCACGTCGATCACGCCCAATTGAATAATTTTCCCCGGGAGCAGTTCCAGCACTTTCGCCGGCAAATCCGGTTCGGCGAATTCCAGCGAATATTGCTGCGCCTTGCCTTTGGCGAGCGCGGGCAGAATTTCGTCGTAGCCGTGCCTCCACTCCTTGCCGCCGGTTTGCCGCGAGCGGTAGCCGTAGCACACGTGCACGCAACTCGCGATATTCACGCCCTCGAAAGCGCGATCC
>VFLF01000266.1 GCA_009885185.1 Nitrosomonadales bacterium
AACACGCAATTCTCCGCGCCGATTTCGCACGCCCAAAACCCGAGCAGCCGACCGTAATCGTGGCCGCGAAACGGCACCGCCACCTTGCCGGCGTGGTTGATGTAATCGTCGAGCCGTCCGGCGGCGATCTGGTAAAAACGCAATTCATGCAGCATCAACATCCTTCCTTGATGAACGTAATGAGGGCTAATGAGGATTACGCGAACCCCGGCGATTCTATCCGAGTGCGAATCAGACGCCGGGCTGTCATTGACGCAAAGATTCCGTGTATAAAGGCGGTTACGTTTCCCGCCTTGCCATCCTCATCATCAACCGCCCCAATAGGATAACTTCAATGAAAACAAATACTTACATTAATACAACGCGCCGCCAACTGCTGCGTGCCGGCGCCGCCACGTTGGCATTGGGCAGTCTGCCGTTCGCACTGCACGCGCAGAGCGGCGCAACCAAAATGCGCATCGGCATCGTCGGCTCCGGTCGCGTCGGCAGCGCCGTGGGCGGCGCGTGGGTGAAGGCCGGCCATGAAGTGATGTTCTCATCGCTCAGCATCGAAGACGACAAAAAGCTGGCGGCCAGTCTGGGCGGCGGCGCGCGCGCCGGCACGCCGCGCGAAGCAGCGGCATTCGGTACGGTGCTGCTGATCTCGGTGCCGTACAAGGCGCTGCCCAGCGTGGGCAAGGATCTCGGCGATTTGCTCAAGGGCAAAATTGTCATCGACACCTCCAATCCCATCGTCGCGCGCGACGGCGACATGGCGGTAGCCGCGCGCGAACGCGGCGCGGGACTGACCTCGTCGGAATTGCTGCCCGGCGCGCGCATCGTGCGCGCCTTCAATGCCGTGGGCGCCGCGCGCATGGCGGATGCACACACCCGTCCTGCCGCCGAACGCATGGGCATGCCGATCGCCGGCGACGATGAAAAAGCCATCGCCATGGCGTCGGCGCTGATACGCGATGCGGGCTACGAACCGGTGCTGGTCGGCACGCTGGCGGGCATGGGCAAACATTTGATTCCGGGAACGCCGCTGGCGGGCGAACGCACGGCGGATGAAGTGCGCAAGATTGCGGCAACGTTAAAGTAGCTCGGAAGAAACCATGTCAGGCGTTCTGCAAGGTACACGCGTTATCGATTTCGGCCAGTACATCGCCGGCCCCATGGCTGCCATGCTGTTGGGCGACCACGGGGCAGACGTGATACGCATTGATCCGCCGGGCGGGCCGCGCTGGAATACGCCGGCGAACGCCACCTGGAACCGCAACAAGCGCGGCATCGTCCTCGATCTGAAAAAAGATGCCGACCGCGAGACGGCGCGGCAACTGATCGCTGGCGCGGATGTGGTGATCGAAAACTTCCGTCCCGGCGTGATGGACCGTCTCGGTCTGGGGCCAACGACCATGACAGCGGCCAACCAGCGTCTCGTCTACTGCTCGCTGCCGGGCTTCGGTGCGGACGATCCGCGCGCGCAGGTCAAGGCGTGGGAGGGTGTGGTGGGCGCGGCCACCGGCGCGTATCGGCCGGGGGGGCACGGCGACGACGACGCTCAAGGCCGCCCGGTGTATACCGTGATTCCGTACGGCTCTGCCTATGCGGCCTTTTTGTGCGCGGTCACGGTTGCCATGGCGCTGAATGCGCGGGCGCGATCCGGCCTCGGCCAGCGGGTGGAGATTCCTCTGTTCGATGCCACTTTTACCGTCGTCGGCGCGCGCGGCCTGCTGGTCAACGGCAAGCCCGAAGCAGAAGCCGAATTCAACTGGAGCCGCCAACTGCCCTGCAAGGACGGGCGCTGGCTGATGTATGTGGCGAACAACAAAAAGTTCGGTGCGTTCATCCAGAGCATCGGCATGGATAAATGGCGCGACGCCAAGCTGCCGCCCAAGGAACTCGCGCAGAAATTCGACGACGTGATGCGCACACGCACCGCCAGAGAATGGGAAGACATCATCGCCGAGATCGGCTCCGAAGGCGTGATCTGCCATTCCAGCGCCGAGTGGCTGCAACACCCGCAGGCGCTGCAATCGCACATCATCGCCGACTACGACGATCCCGAACTGGGTCGCTTCCGCGGCCCCGGCATCAACACGCGCTTGTCGGCGACACCGGGCGCGGTGCGCCTGCCGCGCCCGAAGGCGGATGCGCATCGCGCGGAAATTCTGAACGAACTCGATGCGCGCAAGCCTGCGCCGTCCACGGATGGCAACGAGGTATTGCGTTCGGCACTGCAAGGCATCAAGGTGGTGGACCTGTGCATCGTGCTCGCCGGGCCGACCTGTGGGCGCACACTGGCCGAGTTCGGCGCGGATGTCATCAAGATCGACAGCCCGCACCGGGGCACCGTGCTGCGGCATAACGACATCAATCGCGCCAAGCGCAGTGTCCTCATCGACTTGAAAACCAAAGAAGGTCTGGAGATTTTCTGGAAGCTGGTGAATCAGGCCGACGTGGTGCTGCAAAATTTCCGCGGCGGCGTGGCGGAGCAACTTGGCATCGACTACGAGCGCGTGCGCGCGCGCCGCCCCGATATTGTCTACGGCTCGATGAATACGTTCGGCCATATCGGCCCCTATGCCAGCCGTCCCGGCCACGAGCAAATCGGGCAGGCGGTATCGGGCATGCAGGTGCGCTACGGCTCGGCCAAACCTGCCACCGCGCCGTTCGCCGCCAATGATTATGGCACCGGCCTCATGGCCTGCTATGGCGTGGCGCTGGCGCTGTTGCACCGGCGCCGTACGGGTGAAGGGCAGTTCGTTGACAGCGCGCTGGCCTACACCGCCACGATGCTGCAATCCGCGCTGCTGCAAAGCTACTCCGGCAAACAATGGGACGAGCCGCACGGGCAGGAGGCAACAGGTAGCGGCCCGCTGAACCGCTTGTATCAGGCCAGCGACGGTTGGCTGTTTCTCGCGGCACCCGATGGCAATCTCGCGCAGTGCGCGGAGCTGGCTGACCTTGCCGTTCACAAGGGTGTCGACCTGGAACGCGCATTGGAAGAGCGCTTGCGCAGCCGCAACGTCGCCGCGTGGGTGACGATACTGAACAACGCCGGCATCGGCGCGCACCGCGTGGTGCCCAGTCTGGTCGAACTGATGACCGATCCGCTGGTGCAGGCGCGCGGCCTCGCCGTCACCCGCGATCACGAAGGCTTCGGGCCGATTACCACCACCGCGCCGGGCGGGAAGCTGTCACGCACGCCGATGGCCATCGGACGGCCAGCCGCAAAACCCGGTTCGGATGCCGCCAGCGTGCTCGCGGATATCGGCATGAGCGACGAACTGGAACGGTTGATCCGCGAAGGCGTTATCGCGGTGGAGGGTGTGAAGGCGGGTTGTTGAGGGTGGGTGCGTCCGCACCGCTTACTTCGCACGAAGCCCGGCATCCCTGACCAGCTTCGACAACCCCGCGATCTGCTCGCGCAGTATCACGTCGTATTCATCGGGCGTGGTCGGCGCCGGGGTCAGACCGATGGCTTGCAGGCGTTCCCGCATATCCGGCAGGTTGATAACACGCGCGATCTCTTTGCTGATCTGATTCAGGATGGGACGCGGCGTGTTCGCCGGCGCCAGAAAGCCGGACGATGATTCCGGTTTTTTGAACTCCGGCAACGTCTCGCCCAGCGTCGGCACGTCCGGCAATACCGGCAAGCGCTGCGGCGAATTCAGTGCCAATGCCAGCAACCTGCCGTCCTTGATGAACGGCAGCACGGGCGCCAGACCCGCGAAGCAATATTGCGTGCGCCCGGCCAGCGTTTCTATCACCACGTCCGAGCCGCCCTTGAACGCCACGTTCACCACCTTGATGCCGGCGGCGAGACAAACTTTTTCGCCGTTCAAATGCGAAGCAAGGCCGGCAGCGCCGGACGCATAAAGTATCTTGCCGGGTTGCGACTGCGCGAGCGCGATGAGTTCTCTCACCGATTTGACGCCCCATGCCGGCGCCGCCGCCAGCGCCTGCG
>VFLF01000527.1 GCA_009885185.1 Nitrosomonadales bacterium
CACCGAAGCGCGCGACATGATCGCCGAAGTGAAAGGCGCGAAACTGCTGCAAGGTTTTCGCGGCAAACCCGCTTGCGACATTGATGCGCTGGCCGACGTGCTAGTGAAGGTGTCGCATCTGGCGGTGAATCTCAACGGCACGCTGGCCGAACTCGATATCAATCCCATTCTGGTGATGCTCAAAGATCAGGGCATCAAAGCTGTTGACGCGCTCGTCGCACTGAAAGGTTAATGCAATGCCCCTGCCCCGCCCCGTCGCACGCAAACTCAACCACAACCGTGTCATCGACTGCCGCGGTTATGAACGCGATGATGGTCTGTGGGATATCGAAGGTCACCTCACCGATGTCAAGGCCTACACCTGGTTTAACCGCAGCGGCAGCCCGGATTTGCCCGCCGGCGTGCCGGCGCACGATATGTGGATACGCCTCACCATTGATCTCGACATGAACATCCACGAGTGCGTGGCCGTCACCGACAACGGCCCGTATCGTTTGTGCGGCGACATCACGGCCAAGTTCGCGCAACTGAAAGGCCACCGCATCTCGCGCGGCTGGACGCGCGCGCTGAAAGACATCATCGGCAGCGCCAACGGCTGCACGCATCAATGGGAGCTGCTCGGGCGCATCGCCGCCGTGGCATATCAATCCACCAACATGGCACGGCAAGCCACGCGCAAACACGTACCCGGCGAAATGCCGCGCACCTTCAACACCTGTCACATGTACACCGAAAAAAGCGACGAAACGCTGCGCCGCTGGCCGGAGCTTTACACCGGATCGAAAATTCGCGACCAATTGCCCAAAGTTTCATAGAGGAATAGCCATGCGTCACACCCACGCTCACGCACAATTGAATCACCTGCTGCAACTCGCCGCCCTGCCCGCCTCAACGGCGGACAATGTTGAAATCACCGGCTCCGATTTGCTGCTGCAAACGCCGTATAAATTTGTTTCACCGGGGGCGGCCTGCGTCGCGGCAGCCGGGCTTGCTGCCGCTGAGTTATGGAAACTGAAAACCGGCCGCGCGCAAAAAGTCAGCCTCACCATGCACGCCGCCGCCGCCGCGATGCGCAGCCCGCGCTACATCAAGATTGACGGCAAAAAGGCCGGCGAAAGCGAAGAAAAAATCACCGGCTTTTATCAGTTGAAGGATGGCCGCTGGATTTATCTGCATTGCAACTTCCCGAATGTGCGCGACGGCAATCTCAAGGCGCTGGGCGTGACTATGGACAAAGAAGCCGTCACCAAGGCAGTGGCGCAACGCGAAGGATTGGAGCTGGAAGCCGCGATGTTCGCCGCCGGTGGTTGCGGCGGTTTTATCCGCACCGAAGCCGAATGGGAAACCTGTGCGCATAAAAAAAGCGCGGCGCAGATTCCGTTGTTTGAGATCGTTAAAATCGGCGATGCACCGGTGCAGCCATTGCCCCCGGGCGACAGGCCACTCTCCGGCATCCGCATGCTCGATCTCACCCGCGTGCTGGCCGGCCCGGCATGCGCCAAGGCATTCGCCGAGCACGGCGCGGATGTAATTCGCATCACCCGCAAAGACCTGCCCGATCTGGGCGCGCCCTCGGATGTGGATACCGGCATCGGCAAAATACAGGCGCACATCGACATGCGCGATGCCGCACAGGCCGAGACCATGCGCGGGCTGGTGAAAGACTGCGACGTATTTTTACAGGCGTATCGCCCCGGCGCGCTCGCTGCGCGCGGCCTGTCGCCCGAAGCGCTGGCACAAACGCGTCCCGGCATTGTGTATGTCACGCTTTCTGCGTGGGGCCACGAAGGCCCATGGAAAGACAAGCGCGGCTACGACACCGTGGTGCAGTCATTCAACGGCATGGCATGGCGCCCGAACAACGAAAAACCCGCGTTCCTGCCCGGCTCGCCGCACGATTACATCGCCGGCTATATCCTCGCGTTTGCCACCATGGTCGCGCTACATCGCCGCGCCACCATCGGCGGCAGTTGGCTGGTGCGCACCTCGCTGGCGGGGTCAGGCGAATGGTTTCGCGGCATGGGCAAATTTTCACCTGCCGAGTATCAGAATCTGCCGCTGGAATTACCCGCCGATGTGTTGCCCGGCCTGCTGATGGAACACAATTCGCCGTGGGGCCGCGTCACGCATCTCAAGCCGGCGGTGCAGTTGTCCGAAACGCCGGGACGCTGGGCGCGACCGGCATCGCCGCGCGGATCGCATGCGGCGGTGTGGCCTGCGCGGTAGGCAAAAAACGTCAAGGGCTTTGAATTACAGATGAACACAGATAAACACAGATTAAAAACAAACGCCTTCATTCCAGCCTGTGCCAGGGCAGTAGGTTTTCATCTGTGTTTATCTGTGTTCATCCGTGGTTTAAAAGGTCTTTAAGTTTTGTAAGCATGCAACCATGACCCTCAAACTACGCAAACTCTCCCACGGCCTCGGCACAGAAGTCTGCGATATCAACGTAGCCGCGCCCATGAGCGAATCCGCCTTCGGCGACATTCACCGCGCGTTTCTGGATCACGGCATTCTGCTGTTCCGCAACCAGAACATCACCCGCGAGCAGCACTTGGAGTTCAGCCGCCGCTTCGGAGAGCTCGATAAACACGATGCGTTTCCCATTGACCGCCATCCGCAAATCCCTGAGCTGATGCTGGTCACCAACGAACCGCAATCCGACGGCACCCCGTCGGTGTCGCGCTACACCGGGCGGCGCTGGCATACGGATATGTCGCATACGCTCGCGCCCTCGCTCGGCTCGCTGCTGCGCTGCTGGAAAATTCCCGAGGTCGGCGGCGATACGCTGTTTGCCAACATGACCATGGCCTACGACGCGCTTTTGCCCGGAATGCAAAAACTGATCGCCAAGCTGCACGCGATTCATTTTTCCGGCGGGCGCAAGCTCGACACCACGCAAGCCGACAAAGCGCACGCCGAGGAACAAAAGAAAATCAGCCCGCCGGTGGCGCACCCCGTGGTGCGCGCACATCCCGAAACCGGACGCAGGTCGATTTACCTCGGCGAAAAAGTCAAACGCTTCGACGGCATGACCGAAGAAGAAAGCAAACCGCTGATCGACTATCTCAACAAACACGCCACCAAATCGGAGTTTGTCTATCGCCACCAATGGCGCGAGAACGATATCGTGCTGTGGGACAATCGTTGCACCATGCACATGGCGCTGGCGGATTTCAATCAGAACGAGCGCCGCCACATGGAGCGCACCACCGTGATCGGTACGCCAGCGGGGTATGTGGTGACGAGTGCTGGTATTTCGTAGCGTGCGCTGTGCGCACGACAACCCATGCTTATCGTCCGCACAGCGCACGCTACTTGGCGTTACAATGGAAATATTTGTAACTATTTGTTTTTAAAGGAATATTTGTGATAATCGATTGCCATGGTCACTACACCACCGCGCCGACGGCACTCAAGGCGTATCGCGAGCGGCAAATCGCCGGATTAAAAGACCCCGGCCACCTGCCCGTCGCGCCCAACCTCAAGGTCAGCGATGATGAGGTTCGCGAGACCATCGAAAAAAACCAGTTGCGCATACAGCGCGAACGCGGCGTCGATCTCACCATCTTTTCGCCGCAGGCCGGCGGCATGGCGCATCACGTCGGCAACGAAACCACCAGCAAACACTGGACGCAGGCGTGCAACGACATGATTCACCG
>VFLF01000808.1 GCA_009885185.1 Nitrosomonadales bacterium
CACTGTCGTTCCCGCGCAGGCGGGAACCCATAACACAGTGCCACTTGAGACCACGCATGGGTTCCCGCCTGCGCGGGAACGACGGTGGAGAAGTGTTGTTTACTTTGCAGTAAGTCGCGTAGCATCCAGTAACGGCACCACCGATGTTTGATCGTCAAGCTTCGCCACCAGCCCCACCAGTTGCTCGCGCGCCGACGCATTCAGCACATCATCGGCAAGTTCATTGAATTTTCCGACCGCCTGTTGCCAACTGCTATCCGCCACATCATCGGCAAGGCTACGCCGATATTCGGCGACCACGGTCTTGCCATTCTTCAACTTGGCCGTGATGCGGCAGCAACGTGTTTCCGGTGCGAGTTCGTCGAATTCGTCGGGCATGTCCAGTTGGCATTTGCTCATCAGCGCGAGCACGTCGCTGTCTTGGAAGCGCCCGCTGCCAATCATCTTCGGCGTAATGGTGCCGTCGAGAAGCGCCATCGCCACGGTGCAGGGCAGGGAGTGATCGGCGGTTTCGCGCGTTTCGGGCTTCCAGATTTCCGGGACATCCATCCAGCGCGCGAACGCCTGCCGTATCGATTCGATTTTCAGCGATTGAATATCGGCGACGCTCACCATCGCGCGCAGCTTTTGCGCGGTGAACACCGGCACCTGGCAATTAAAGCGCGTGGGGAATGACTTGATCATCGTCTGCTGCACGGCAAAAGTGTGGCCGTTGAATTTTTCAGGCATTGGCACGTCAAAGGTTTGGCCGCCCATCAACTGATTCCAGAAACCGAATTTACCCTCGAACACGCCATCGGGGCCGGTCATGCCCTCGCGCGCCATGTACGCGGCGTTCACGCCGGCGCGCGCGCCCTGCGGGCCGGCCATGCCTTTCCACATCGACAGTGTGCCGGTGCGGGTTTGATTGAGCGCGATGTTGGGTATCACCGCGAGCGATACCGCGTGCGTCATTTGTTCCGGCGACAGATTCAGCAAACGCGCGCAGCCCAGCGCCGCACCCAGCGCCACCACCGGCGTCTGATCCCAGCCGTGATGGTTATACGGCACCACTTCGACAAAGCGGCATTGCACTTCGTAGCTGATCGCCATCGCCAAGAGTAAATCCCTGCCGCTCAGATTTTCCGCTTCGGCCACCGCGAGTATCGCGGGAAGCGCGTCCGCCGGATGACTCACGGCGGACATCACATAGGTGTCGCTCATGTCGAGGCAGCGCACCATCGCCGAATTGACGAACGCCGCCATGTCGGGCGTGGTGTTGGCGAGGGAACCCAAAATGCGCGCGGCAGGCCCGGCGGCGACCGGCTGCGCGAGCCTGCGCACGATGCGCACGGGTTCCATATTGAACGCGGCGAGGCTCACCGCCAGCGTGCTGAGGATGCGCGCCTTGGCGGCTTCAATCGCCTTTGCACTCAGGTCTTCATAACGCAGGCGCGTGGCGAACTGAATCAACCGCGCAGTCGTGGTATCCATGTGAATATTTGTTTTTAAATATTATTTTCTTGCGTTCTGTAGGGCCTGCCACACGCGGTGCGGGGTGTACGGCATATCCAGATGCGTAATGCCGAGCGGGCGCAGCGCATCCACCATGGCATTCACCAGCACGGGCAGCGAGCCGCTGCATCCAGCTTCGCCCACACCTTTGGCGCCGAGCGCGTTGGCGGTGGTGGTGACCGGGTGATCGTGGATGGCGATGTCGCGCAGCAGGTTCGCGCGCGGCATGGTGTAGTCCATGAAGCTGCCGGTGAGCAATTGTCCTGTGGCCGGATCGTAAACCGCCTGTTCGCAGAAGGCCTGTCCCGCGCCTTGCACCACGCCGCCATGCACTTGCCCCGCGACCAGTGTGTGATTTAACACGTTACCCAAATCATCGACAGCGATATATTTTTCAATGGTGGCCGCGCCGGTTTCCGCATCGACTTCGACTTCGGCGATATGGCAGCCGTTGGGATAGGTCGCGCCGAACAACGCCTCAGCGACGCAGTTCAGCGGATGAGGTTTGACTGCGCCGAGTTCTGCCGCCAGTTCCATGAAACCGATGGAGCGGTCGCCGGCGTGATAACGGCCTTCGCTGTAGCGTAATTCCTGAATTTCAGTTTCGGCACGCCCGAGTTTTTTCGCGGCGTGCGGCTTGGCCGCGTCGATGAGCTTTTGTCCCAGCACATGAAACACGCTGCCGGTGCCCAGCGCGCCGCGCGAGCCGCCGGTGCCGTTGCCGATCAGATCAGTGGCGGGCGGCATCGGGTGAAAATGAATATTCGCGGCGTCGATGCCCAGCGCATCGGCGACGATTTGCGGGAACACGGTTTCGTGACCCTGGCCCGACGCTTGCGTCACCGCGAACAAGGTCATCTTGCCGTCGGGCGAGAATTCGACCGACACCTGATCCTTGCCACTGCCGCCGCCACCGGCTTCTAGATACGTGGCAATGCCGATGCCGCGCAGTTTGCCCCCAGCCTTGGCGGCGGCGCGGCGTTGTTCAAAGCCGGCGTAGTCGGCGTGTTTGAGTCCGTCGTTCATCACAGCTTCAAAATCGCCGGAGTCATACACCGTGCCGTTGGCGGTTTTGTAGGGCATGGCGGAAGGCGGGATGAAATTGCGCCGTCGCAGTGCGATGGGATCAAAGCCGTGTTCGTGCGCCGCGTGATCGACCAGCCGCTCGACGGCGTAGGCGATATCGGGACGGCCCGCGCCGCGGTACGCCGACACCGGCACGGTGTTGGTGAAGATCAACCGCGAGCG
>VFLF01000517.1 GCA_009885185.1 Nitrosomonadales bacterium
AACGGCGTTGGTCGCCATCAAACACAGCCACAGAGAAGTAATGTAAGTATTTGTTTTTAAAAAATTTTTCATGAAATCTCTCAATTATTAACAAGTCAACCAAACATGTCCTAGTACGTTGTTAGGGCATGACGACACAAAGCATGAAGCACATACCGGCGGTAGCACAAGACGAACTTCGCAATCGGGTGGTTGCCGCGTTGAATCGAGGCGTGACGCAGGCGCAGGCGGCGCGTGTTTTCGGTATCACGGATCGGTCGATCCGGCGCTGGGTCAAGCAGATGCGCGAGAGCGGCATAGATCGTGTCGAACCGAAGAAGCGAGGCCGGATCGCGGGCACGGTCTCCGAGTTGAAACCCCGTCAGGCCGAGCGGATCAAAGCCATGGTCGTTGGGCGCGTGCCGGATCAGTTGAAGCTGCCGTTCTACCTGTGGACGCGCGAATCGGTAGGGCAGCTGATAGAACGGGAGTATGGCGTCAAACTGTCCATGGCGAGCGTGGGTAACTGGCTTGAGCGCTGGGGTTTGAGTGTGCAAAAGCCAGTGCGCCGAGCGTATGAGCGGGACGATGCGCGTATTGCGGCATGGCTCAGTCGTGAGTATCCGGGCATCAAGCGTCGTGCCCAAGCGCAGCGAGCTACGATTTACTGGGGCGACGAAAGTGGCATGCGCAGCGACGACGTGCGCGGGCGCAGCTATGCACCGCGTGGCAAGACGCCCGAAATCAGGACCACGGGCAATCGTTTTGGCTGCAACATGATTTCTGCGCTCAGCAACCGGGGCAAGCTCGCCTTCCGGGTATTTAGTGGAGGATTCAATACCCCGGTCTTTATCGATTTTCTGAGGCGACTGATCAAGCACAACGCTGGACGCAAGGTGGTGTTGATTGTGGACGGGCACCCCGTGCACAAGGCCAAGGCCGTGACACGTTGGCTTCAGGCGCATTCGCAACACATTCAAATGTATTTGCTCCCAGGCTATGCTCCGGAACTGAATCCGGATGAATTGCTCAATCATGACGTGAAACAGGCATTGGGAAAGCGGCGCCCGAAAGACCGGGAGGAGTTGAAAGCAGCGGTGAGATCACACCTGCACCGCCGCCAACGGCAGCCCCATGTGATCAAGCGTTTCTTCCACGGCGAGCACGTCCGGTATGCCGCTTGATTCCCTGTGTAGGTCATATTTTCGTAGCGGAGTAATAAGTGCGCCGTCACGCATCACTTACATTCATCGCCAGCATGCCAGGCGCGTCGATAGTTGGCATGGCAGTAGTATTGCAATCATAAACATGCGTCACAGGTCAGACGCAAAAAAAAAGCGTGCGCAAGGATGCCGCAATCCATATAGGCATTGAATTCATCATTGAAGAATAGCGGCAGGCCGGCGCCGCTACTGGCGTTGTCTACTGCGGCGGCGAATGCCTTATAGTGCTGCAGCAGGCACAATGATTTACACGACTGCGATTATGAATTGTGCCGCAGCATCAACAACAGATTTAGGCAAATCAGGTGAGCGATGCGCTGTTTGTCGCGAGGGGCTTGTTTGCGGCGGAGTTGACGGCATAGCAAGCGCGCAGCCGTTAACTCTGGGGGAATATTTGTCCGCCCCACTTGACTTCGGCGAGGGAGCGACATTTTGCCGAATAAGTCGCCGGATGTACCCGTAGTGCTTATGAAGTTTTCCATGTTGCGCCTCGCACCAGTTAACACGTTACACGCTGCTTCCAGAATACGCGCCATGCTTACGATGCACGACACGTATTCACTTCGATCAAAATTGCTTCGATTAGTTTCTACTGCACAACCCGGACAAACTGTTCGCTAATGCACATAGCAGAACACTTTGTTTGAGCGAACGTACAATCGCAATGCGGCATCGTCGTCGACCCTATGCAATGCTGTGTTTGGGGCGCGCTCTAATTTTCATTTCAGATCAATTGGTTAACGAAGACAATTCAAGTAACGCTTGAATCGAGCGGTATTTAAGGCGAACACCCTGCTGTAATACGGTAGCCGGCCAGCTTTCCGAGCGCAGGCAGAATAACTCGAACAGCCTCTGCATCGTTTGCTCGGTCGATGCCCAATCGAGCCGAACCCAGAGATGCGCTTGATTCTCCGCGCGCAGGCTGGAGAGCACTCATATCGGGTGGTAGGTGCCGAACTCGAATGCCGCGTAAAGATAGTCTCGGTCGCGGTTTCGCGCTACGCACCATTGCCCGAAATTGCCGCACGTGATGTAGCAGGCGAGTTATTCAATGCCCCAGCGATCTTCGGCCTCGCAGCGCGTGCAGGTTAAAGCCGTGGGCGTTGACGCATACACACATCACGCGAATGTTGCGCTTCGCACAGCTCACCACGCCGACGAGGGTGGGAACTTTTGCTCGGCTCTTGACCCGGCTGCGATACGGTAACTCGTTGAGACGGCGTGCAGCGCAGTCATCACGTTATCGGGGTCCATGCTCGCGGTGCGTGCCAGATAGACGATGCAGCCTTCTTCGATCAGATGACCCAGGCGCCTGAGCAACGTCTTGATGCGCTTGATGATTTTGTTGAGTAGCGTTTGCAGATATTCCTGAGTTGAGGTGGCGGCTTCGATAAACTCCGGTGCGCCTTCGTCTGCAATAGTTTGGTAAACGCCGTCGAGCACCAGCACGTGCAGCACAAGGCCGCCCGCCTGTGCATTGCGGGCACCGGTGACCATCGCCAGTGAACGTACGATGTGTATTGAACTTATACACTGGGCTGCCTAGTTGGTATGTACGGTATCGCACATACGCTTAATCGGCAGTGGCGAATAATAAGCACAAGGTGGGTGGAAGTCGGTGGGATGTATTCAGCGAACTTCCATCCACAGCAAGATTCAAGACTCCTATCGTATTGCTAGGGATGGCGCCAAAAAGCAGGTCGAAGACTGGGATGCGCGGAATAAAGATATGTTGTTCAACGACTTTCCCATGCATTGAAACAAAGCCGAAAATACCGGCTGTCGAACCTGGCAGCCAAAATTTCCAATCTCCGAGGAGTCTATTGTGAATACAAAACTTGCAACCACACTAGTTATCAGCGCGCTGCTTGCGCCTGTGGCGGGCTACGCCGCCGAGAAATCGACGACCCAAACCGCCAAGGAAGCCATCACGGACTCAGTGATCACCACCAAGATCAAAGCCGAGTACGCGAAAGACAAGCAGGTTAGCGCGATGCGCATCAAGGTCGATACCGACGACAAAGGTGTTGTGACGTTGAGCGGCAACGCCAGGAGCAACGCTGAAGCAGATCGGGCCGTCAAGATCGCGCGCGATACCAAGGGCGTGACTTCGGTCAATAGCAATATCGTGGTCGGCGACGCCAGCGGAAAAAATTCGAAGTCCGGAGGCATCAAGGAAAATGTCGGCGATGCGTCGATCACTGCCAAAATTAAATCCGCATACGTGAAGGACAGACTGGTCCGCGCCAAGAGCATCTCGGTTGATACCGATGACAAGGGTGTAGTAACGCTAAGCGGCAACGCCAGGAGCAGCGCTGAAGCAGATCAGGCCGTCAAGATCGCGCGCGATACCAAGGGCGTGACTTCCGTCAATAGCAATATCGTGGTCGGCGCCGCCAACGGCAAAAAATCGACGAAGGCAAGCGTCAAGGAAAACGTCGGTGATGCGACGATCACCACCAAAATCAAAACCGAGTATGCTAAAGACAAGCAGGTCAGCGCGATGCGCATTAAGGTCGATACCGATAGTAAGGGTGTTGTAACGTTGAGTGGTAACGCCAAAAGTAAGGCTGAATCAGACCAGGCCGAAAAGATTGCACGCGATACCAAGGGCGTGACTTCGGTCAGGAACGACATTGCGGTTCAGATTAAATAAACCGGGCAGGATTCGCTATACAGGATGCCGTCACCTAACCCCTTGCCGGGCAGGAGACGGCATTCCTGTCTACGGGGTCGGCCGCGCGCTGCACAATGCTGCGTGACATGCCATTGCGATGAGGAAAAGCTGCACTGAGCATGTCTAGCGTGTTTGTTTTAAATGCGCCTGAAATCCCAGAGAATAGGAATTTTAGACGCACGTTTTGCAGACACGCCAATGTATCCGGGCTTCATCGAACGGGCAATTTGAGCCGCTTACTCAAAATCCGCGTACCAACCCAAGCATCGCGGTCGCACAGATCAAGCCATCCCCTCGGCACCGGCAAACCGCTTTCGCTTCAGCCCCACTCCCCCTGAAATATATCCACTCGCCGCGCGCGCGTGGCAGCGGCTGCAGATCCAGCCCGATGTGTTTGAGTATCTTCTCGATCGCCACCGGTTCTTCAATAATGGCGATCACCTTCAGCTTTCCTCCTTACGCAAAGCGCTCTATGTCGATATCGAACCCGCGCTTTAACAGGGGTGCCCATGTCATGCGCACGGCTGCGCCGTGTTCATGTTCGCAATCGCCCTCGCCATCCATTGTTCCTTGAGGCGGCGCCGGCACCACTTTTGACCTGAGCTTGGCATCCGGCACGAGCACGCCGTAAAACCGGATCAGGTCCAGGCGCGGCACCAGC
>VFLF01000469.1 GCA_009885185.1 Nitrosomonadales bacterium
AAACAAACGGCGCAAACGGTGTTGTAGGCGCGCTCACGCGGTAAAACGTCGGCGCAGCGTCAATGCTATGGTACAAAAATCCAGAAACATCCCACCCGTTTTTCAGGTGCGACAATCTTACGCCGTAGTTTGAGTTATCGAGCTTGCGCGAGGGTTTGACTTCTCCGATATAGTTCGCCAGCACGGGCAATGGATAGGGATAAAAATCGGCGCCCGGCTTGCCGATCAAATCAACACTGGGCGACGGGATCCACAGCAGATCAAGATTCGTGTCATTCTTGGAGTACGAGGCCCGCGCCGCCCATTGCGGAATACGCAATTGGTCGAACTCAGGAAGTATGAATTCACGCATGTCCTTTGCAGACACGACGTCCGCGAAGAATAGTCCAACCATCTCCCCCCAAATGACGTGTTGTCGGCCAAGGCGAATGTCCCAATCGCCAGCGCCGATATCGAGGTAGTTTTCGCGTAGGGTAAAACCGACACGTTGGTCTTTGCGCACGTCAGGCGGGTAAAAATTAGAACGGTCGTAGGCAGCATCGTAGTCAAAGCGACCGCCGATTTTCCATTTCACGTTCTCACTAAACTTCCCTTGGCGGTGCAAGTCGAGTCGCAGGCGCGCCTTGGACCAGTGATCCGGATCACGGTAGGCGCGTGCAGCCTCAGCTTGCACATAGCCATGCCAGCTCGATGCTGACGGCCTGTCGGCGGTTGCGTCCGGTGTATTCACGCCGAACAGTGCATCGCGGGAAATGGCGCCATCTTTCTTGTCTGCACCTGGAGCAAGCTGCGCCACCTGCGATTGAGCCTGAGCGATTGCTGTCGCGCCAGGCAACAACGCACCAACCACGAGAATATTGGCTAATAGATTGATTTTATTATGTATTTTCATGTTGCTCTCTTTCCGGACTGGCTACTTTGGACGATCAATTACCCCTTCGTAGATACCCCAAGCGCCTGCTAACCACACCAAGAACACGCTTAAGTCCCCGTTGAAATTGCCAATAAATGCAATATAAACAATCCATTACAGCCGTATATTA
>VFLF01000953.1 GCA_009885185.1 Nitrosomonadales bacterium
AGCGCGGCAGATTCAGATGCGGCGCGCGCACTTCCATCAGGCCGCGCCGGTTGATTTGATCGTCCAGTGACCCGCGCCGGTCGCTGATAATGGCGCGCGCGACCGATTGCACCAGCACGCGATCTTCTTCGGATATCTGCTCTGCGCGCCGCACAAAAATTCCGCCGGGTTTATCCATGACGTGCGCTTCGACGCCGGCGGCGATCAGCCCCATGATTTGATCTTGCAGCACCTGCCGGTAACCAGCGCGATCTTCATTCCAGATCACCAGGTCCACGATGAGTCCCTTCAATCGCCAGTAGGCGTGGGCCTGCACCAGTTGGCGTACCAGATCGATATTGACGATGTCGCCAATTTGCAGGAGAACGATCGGTAAGTCGCCGGAAATGGCATAGCCCCATAAGCCGGATTGGCCGCGGCGATTCTTGCCGAGAACGCTTGCGTCGGCACGTAAACTGGAATTGGCATAGATCACCGAGCCGGCAAGGCGTCCATACAGCTGAGCGTCAGCTTCGGTGGCATTGATCTGCCGCATTACCACTTGGCTGTGGGTCCACGCCAATTCGAAAACCCGATCGGCAAGATGTCGGTCCTGGTATTTGCCGGCGAGGCTTAATGCGGCATCGCGCGTAGCGCCGATGCCGGTGACAATGTCCACGGTTGCCGCTTGTTGAGGATCGAGCGTAATTCGATAGCGGATTGCTACGATTGGATCTAGCACTGAACCTGCGCTGCCGGAAAGCGCCGCCGAATCACTCAGCGCCTGCGGCGCAGCAGTGCTGCGCCCGCGACCGATGAAGCGCAGCCGGTCCGTTTCGTACGAAATCGCGCCGGCCTCTGCATCGCGTACCACCATCTGATGAAACATCCACGGTGACTGTTCGGCGAGCGAGCGAGGGCGGCGGGTACACAGGATGGTTTGCCGCTCGTGGATGATCTCGGTTTGCACGAACAGGTTGCTGAACGCCGGATGCAACGCGTCTGCGACCGCAGCGGTGAGCACGACTTCGGCGTAACTGGTGACTTCAATCGTGCGGCGGATGCGCGCGCGGTTGCAGATATGGATCCGGCGCAGCTCAATGTCGTCTTCCGGAGAAACAACGATCTCGGTATGCGTATCGTAATCGAGGTCGTGGCGGCGGAATTCCGCGCGCGCCTCCGAGAAAATCGCTTCATATGTTTCCGCGCGCTTGATCGTCGGCTGATGGGTATTCGACCAGAACACGCCGCTCGTCACGTCACGCAGATAACAGAACGCGCCCCAGTTATCGCAGGTGGTGTCTTCGCGCCAGCGGGTAACGGCAAGGTCTTTCCAGCGGCTGTACCCGCCACCGGCATTGGTCACCATCACATGGTATCGGCTATTGGATAACAACTGAACCTCGGGCACTGGTGTGTCGGGGCTCTTGATGACGCGCATGGGCATGTGCATGTTAGTGCCGTCGGCAACGCCGCGAATGGCGGAGAACTCGGCAGTCGGCAATTGAAACGCGCCTGCTCTGGGCACCCGCTCTTGCAGTAACAACGTCGTTGCCTGAAATATCGGATTCGCCTCAAAGCGTTTTTGCATCGGGCGATCGAGGAGCAGATAAGCCAGGGATAGAAAGATCATGCCCTGGTGATGTGCCATGAATGAGCGAATTACCACACTCGATTTCCCGCGTGGCATTCGCAACGGCGTGTAGTCGACCGCTTCATAAAAACCGAATTTCCCCGCCACGCCTTCGGCAGCGAGGCGCTGCAGATTCAGGCACGCGTGCTCGGGCGCCACCATCAGTGCGAGCGCTGACGCATACGGCGCAACCACCAGATCCTCAGCCAGGCCGTGTTTGATTCCGAGGCCAGGCACGCCAAATGCGCGGTACTGATAGTTAAGTGCCGCGTCAACCGTGTTGTAGCCGCATTCCGAGATGCCCCACGGCACGTTGCGTTGCAGGCCATACACGATCTGCCGTTCCACCGCCGCGTGGTAGGTGCGGTCGAACAAGGTGTTTTCATACGTCGGCATGACCAGCAGCGGCATCAGGTATTCAAACATCGATCCGCTCCACGACAGGAGCGTGGGCTCGCCATAGCCGTTGGTGAGCAGCCGGCCCAGCGCGAACCAGTTGTCCTGCGGCAGGCGCCCTTGTGCAATCGCCACAAAGCTGCCTAGCCGTGCTTCGGATGCCAGCAGGTCATAGTAACTGGCGTCCCGCCGATGCTCGGACACGTTGTAGCCGATAGCCAGCAACTGGCGCGGCTTGTCGTAGAGGAAATCATATTGCATGGTGGCGAATTCGTTCGCTTGCTGCGCCAGTCGCTCGATGGCCGCGATCCTTTCAATGGCGCGGTGCTGTGCTGCCGCGATGTGTTCTTGTAATTCATCCAGCCATGCGCGTTCTTCCGGCGTAGCAACAGGCACTAGTTTCTGTTCGATTGCGGCTAATCGCTGCGGGTCGAAAGTTGCCGTGCTGCGTAATGTAAAAAGTTCTTTTAAATCAAATACATACATAATTCTTTCAGGAGGCGATGGCAGCGCGATCCACGGCGCCAGCAGTGTCAGGTCATCGAGAGTGCTTTGGCATTGCCGCAGTAGCGCATGTGTCCACCACCGGGCTTCGCTTGCCTGTGCGGCAGAAGGCGCGCCGTCCAGTTCCGCGACTGCCTCCTTGGCGAGCGTCGCCAATCGGGTCAGCCAGGTTTGCGTGGCCGCCAGTGTGGTGGGGCGGGACTGGGGATCTGTGGCCGTTTCGAGATGCTGCCGTATGAAAGCGAGCCGGGGTGCATTGCCTTCGCCCGCTACGTCTGCCAGTACCTTGAACGTATCGCACAGGCCCTCCAACCATCGCGCCCCCAATATCCTGTGATCGGGAAGGGTCATCAATCCTGCCTGCAACGTCAGCAGGTGGCCTGCGAGGTTCCCGCTGTCCACCGAGGATATATAGAGCGGTGACAGCGGTTTTAGCGATTGCGTGTCGTACCAGTTGTAGAAGTGTCCTTGATGCCGTTCCAGGGCCGTCATCGTGCGGAACGTATTCGCGATGCGCTCAATGAATTGTCCTGCCGGAATGTAGCCAAAGTCGTACGCCGATAGATTCGCCAGCAGCGAAAGCCCGATGTTGGTTGGCGACGTTCGATGCGCAATCACGTCAACCGGGTGTTCCTGATAATTGTCCGGCGGCAGCCAGTGATCGTCCTCACCGACAAAGGTCTCGAAAAACGCCCAGGTCTTGCGTGCGGTCTGTTGCAGAAATGTAATCTGCTCATGGGTCAGCCGCGCTTCACGGCGGGTGAGCGGCAGGCTGATCCACCAGACGATGGCGGGCGCGGCAAACCACAACAACAGAATGGGCCCCGCCACTCCCAATGAGCCTGGCGTAAATGCCGCCAGATAGACCCCGCAGGCGATAGACAGAGCCGGTGCAATCCACATGGTCCGGTAGCTTGCCGCCAGACTGACGCGATTAGCGCTATCCGCGTCGTCCGATGGGCGCCATTCCAGTAATCGTTTGTGCGTGACCCCTATCCGCCAGTTGGTGCGCACAATCGCGTCCACGCTGAAAAAGGCCTCGTAGGGAAGGCAGGCAAGCATGAATACTGCCTGCGCAAAGTGCCCGCCAACGGAGCGTAATGCGGCAGCAAGATGCTGAATCAGCAACACGTCTTGCGGTTTGCGCAACAGATCAATCGTTGTGGCAGTCAACGGCGGAATCAGGATGACGCCTATCACCACCAAGGTCCACAGCCAGGCCGGTGACAATAGCGTCCAGCCGAGAAGCATCAGTATGGTCAATGCGGCGGGGACCAGGCTACGCCGCTGATTATCGAAGATCTTCCATTGCGACAGTGCCGAGAGGGGGTTCTTCTGATGTTTGACACCGTCGCCCGTGAGAGATGCAGGCACGCGCGACAGCAGCCACGATGCTATTTGCCAATCTCCGCGTATCCAGCGGTGACGGCGGCTCACATCCGCGGAGTAACGCGACGGGTAGTCTTCGTACAAATGCACGTCGCTTAGGAGTCCGGCGCGCGCGTAGCAGCCTTCCAGTAAATCGTGACTGAGTATCCGGTTCTCGGGTAGACGTCCTTTGAGCGCCCGCTCGAACGCATCCACGTCGTAGATGCCTTTGCCGATGAAAGCGCCTTCGCCGAACAAATCCTGGTAAACATCAGACACCGCGCGCGTATACGGGTCGACGCCGGAATCGCTGCCGAACAATCGCGCATACCGCGAGCG
>VFLF01000593.1 GCA_009885185.1 Nitrosomonadales bacterium
CCGTCGGTATCGACAATGGCCGGGATGCGATTGTTCGGGCTTAACTTCAAATACTCCGGCGTGAACTGGTCGCCGAGGCGGATGTTGACGTCGATGTGTTTCCATTCGAGGCCGCACTCCTCCAGCATGATCATCACTTTCTGGCCGTTGGGAGTGGGGGTTGAGTGCAGTTCGATCATGAGCGTCTCCTGATTGAGTTGTCCGATTCGTTCGATTAGTTAAGTTTGACGCCGGTTACCTTCACGACTTCCGCCCAGGTTTTGGCGTCCTGCTCCAGCGCGCGCTGCATGGCATCGGGGCTTTGCTTCATCGCCTCGGCGGCATTGGTCAAAAAAATCTCTTTTGCCTTGGGCGCATCGACCGCCTTGGCGAATTCGGCGTTGAGCCTGTCGATCACCGCGCGCGGCGTATTCGCGGGCGCCAGCACGCCGGCGATCACGGCGGCATCGACACCTTTCACGGTTTCGCCCAGCGCGGGGATGTCGGGTAGCGCTGCCGCGCGCTTGTCGGCGGTGAGGCCGATGGCAACCAGCTTTTTGGTCTTCACGTGCTCCAGCACGGCGGGAATGGTGTTGACGATCAGTGCCAGCTCGCCGGTGAGCAGCGACACGGTGGAGGTCGAGCCGCCTTTGAAATTGACCGAGGTCAGATCAATGCCCGCGCGCGTGCGGAATTTTTCGGCGGCCAAGTGTGTGACCGTGCCCGCGCCGGAATTGCCGCAGGTGATGCCGGGATTCTTTTTCGCCAGCGCGATCAGCTCTTTGGCGTTTTTTGCGCCCAGCGACGGGTGCGCCGCCATGATCAGCGGCGAGACCGACACCGGCGCCACGGCCACGAGGTCGCGCGCGTGATTAAAGCCGAGCTTGTGATACAGCGACGGCATGATCGCGTGTGTGGATAAATCGGTGAGCAGCAGCGTGTATCCATCCGCGGGCGCCTTGGCCACGAATTCAGCCGCGATGGTGGTGCCCGCGCCGGGACGGTTTTCGACCACCACTTGCTGCCCGAGCGAGCGCGTGATTTCCGCCGCGGTGATGCGCGCAAAAGTGTCGGTGGCGCCGCCGGGCGCGAAGGCGACGATCAGGCGTATGGGTTTCGTGGGGTAGCTTTGCGCGGCCACGCCCGCACTCAAGGCCACACCGATGAATGCATGTAAGTATTTGTTTTTAAACAATATTTTATCCATTAGGCTTTCCTCAATGAAGGCAGCACATCGGCAATAAACTGCTGCAACTGCGCCACCTGATCCTCGCCCACCAGCCGTATGCACAAGTCGGTTACGCCTGCGGCTTCGTAGCGTTTCATCACGTCGATCACCGCGGACGCCGGCCCCAAGCCCATCATGCCACGGAAGTTTACGCCGCCGCCGTAGTACTTTTCGAGAAACGCCTGCGTCAGGGATTCCGCCTTGGCGACATCGTTTTCCATGCGGATGGTGGTGTACACGCACAGCGGAAAATTTGGCTTATTGTTATCCAGGCGCCCGTGCTTCGCCATCGCCTCCCCACACACCTCGCGCAAGGTGCGGATATCGTCTTCGTTCACGTAAGTGGTAATCAAACCGTCGCCGAATTTACCCACGCGCTCGATCTGCGCCGGAATGATCTCGCCGCGATTGCCCGCGGTTACCAGCAGCGGCGGGCCTTCCTCATTCCACGGCAATGGGCCGATGGTGTGTTCAGTGAGCTTGAAGCCGTTGCCTTCGTACGTGACCGGCTTGCCGCTCCACAGCATGCGCCACACTTTCATGTGTTCTTCGAGGTCTTTGACGCGGCGCTTGTGAATCTGCCCGCAGGCCTCCCACTCGCGCGCGATGGCGGGCAAGCCCCAGCCCACGCCGAGGCCCAGCACCAGCCGCCCCTGCGAAATCTGATCAAGGTTGGCGAGCTGATGCGCCAGCACCGTCGGCTGGCGCAGCGCGGGCAACAAAATCGCGGTGCCCAATCTGGATCGTTTGGTTATCGCGGCCACATACGCCAGCGTGGTCAGCGGCTCCAGCCGCGGTTTGGCCACCACACTGTCGCCCACCCACACATCCATGTCCGCGTCGTCGCACATGCGCGCGATGGTCCAGCAGTCTTCCACCGGCGGACGCCGCGCCGATTGCAAAATCACGCCCCGATGGGGCAACAACACGCCGAGCCGCATACGCGAACCTCTCTCAACTATGGGAGACAGGACTCTAATACAATCCGGCGATTCTATCGAGAGAAAGCGTCGTCGCCGCCGCGCTTCGGCGGTAATAATAACTTTATCCAATCGGCAAAGCGCTAACTTGATCTTTGCCCGGCCTTTGCCCTAGTATCGTGGTATCCCTTTTGTAATACAGAGGCAAGAAATGGCTGTCTCGCTGCGTATCCCGGAAAAAACCAAACGACGTGTCGAGAAGTTTGCTCGCGTTCACGATACGACGGCACATGCATTCATGGTGACCGCCATTGAAGAGCGGCTTACGGCCGAGGAAGCCAAAGCCGCTTTTTACGCCGAAGCGGAAAAACGTGCCGCCACGTTCAAAAAAACAGGCAAGGGCATTCCGGCTGAGGAAGTGTTCGAATACCTGCGCAAACGCATTCAGGGCAAACCGGCTGCACGGCCCAAGGCGCGCAAGCTCATATGATTATCTTTTCGGACGGCGCCGAGGCCGATCTGGAAAAGATTTTTGAATTCAATGCCGACCGCGATGCTGCCTCCGCTCTGGAGCACATCGAAACCATCCGATCGGCAATCGCTATCCTGAAAGCGCATCCGGAAATCGGCCGGCGAACTTATGCGCGCTCGACGATGCGTGAACTGGTGATCTCGAAAGGCGCAACGGGGTACGTGGCCTTATACGAGTATTTCCCAACAGACGATCTCGTCGTCGTCCACGCGGTACGCCACCAGCGCGAGACGGGATACCTGCGGGAATAACAGGGTGCGTGTGGGTTAAACTACTCCACCGCTGCGCAACCCGGCAATCTCCGCATCACTTTTCTTCAATACCGAACGCAAAATCTCATCCGTATGCTGCCCCACTGCGGGCGGCGGGATTTCGTGTTTGATCGGCGTTTCGGAAAAACGCATGGGGCTCGCCACCAGCGGCACTTTACCGGCCACCGCGTGCGGCAATTCAAACTTCAGGCCGCGCGCGATTACCTGCGGCTCCTTGAACACCTCTTCGATGGTGTTGATGGGGCCGTTGGCCACACCGGCGTCGTCGAGCAGCTTGACCCACACTGCCGTGGTGCACTTTTCAAAAATCTCGTTCAGGATGCGCGTGACTTCGACGCGGTTTTTTACGCGGTCGCCGTTGGTGGCGAAGATCGGATTTTTCAATAAATCGGCGCAGCCCGCCGCTTCGCAAAACTTGTTGAACAGGTTGTCGTTGCCGCAGGCGAGGATCACCGCGCCGTCCTGCGTTTTGAAGGTTTGATACGGCACGATATTCGGATGCGCGTTGCCGATGCGTTTGGGTGACTCGCCGGTGGCGAAATAATTCATCGCCTGATTGGCTAAAAACGCCACGGTGGTGTCGAGCAGCGCGACATCGATCCACTGGCCCTTGCCGCTCACCGCGCGATGCGCGAGCGCGGCGCAGATGGCGATGGTGGCGTACATGCCGGTGGTCATGTCGATAATGGGAATGCCCACGCGCTGCGGGCCGGCACCGGGCAGGCCGTCGGCTTCGCCCGTAATGCTCATCAATCCGCCCATGCCCTGCGCCATGAAGTCGTAGCCGGGGCGGTCTTTATACGGGCCGGTCTGGCCGAAGCCGGTAACGGAACAATAGATCAAGCCGGGATTCAATTTTTTCAAATCCTCGTAGCCCAGGCCGTAGCGATCCAGATCGCCGACCTTGTAGTTTTCCACCAGCACATCGCAACGCGTTGCCAGCTCGCGCACCAGTTGCTGGCCTTCGGGCTTGCTAAGATTAACGGTGATGGATTTTTTTCCGCGATTGGCGGCGCAGAAATACGCCGACTCTTTGGTTTCGTTGCCCTGCTCGTCTTTCAAAAACGGCGGCGCATAGGCGCGTGAATCGTCGCCCTTGCCGGGGCGCTCCACCTTGATGGTTTCCGCGCCAAGGTCGGCGAGATTCTGTGCAGTCCACGGGCCGGCGAGCACGCGGGAGAGGTCGAGTACTTTGATATGTGATAACGGTCCGGACATTTACTTTCCTTAAATCAATCCAACTGAATATTGGCGCTCTTCGCCACCTTGGCCCACTTGGCGATTTCGCTGCTGACGAACGGCGCCATTTCCTTTGGCGTCGCCGGACCGAGCGTCGCGC
>VFLF01000846.1 GCA_009885185.1 Nitrosomonadales bacterium
AGGGCGAGGTCGCCACCAGCGATATCGGCGCGAAATCACGCAAGGTATCGTACGGCGTGTTGCTGCTCAAGCTCGGCAGTATCGCCAGCGGCCCGGAAAAACCAAACAGCAGCGTGTAACCATCCGCTGCGGCCTTGGCCACGAGTTCGCAGGCGATCAGCCCCGCCGCGCCGGAGCGGCTGTCCACAACTATCGGTTGGCCGAGCAGCTCGCCCATGCGCGGCGCGAGGATGCGCGCGCCGAGGTCGGTCAGGCCGCCCGGTGCGCCGGGCACGATCATGCGGATGGGTTTGTTGGGGTAGGGGGATTGCGCTGCCGCGACGGGGCTAAAACCCGCCAACGCGAAACACAAAAACCTTGCCGAAATGCATTTCATAAAACGCGCGAGCGGATTCAATCAGTCACCGGGACGAACGAAAGTCGCTTGTGGAAACACCGCCTTGATCGCGGCCAGTCCCACCTGTTCGTCCTGATGCGACAGCACGCCGGAAACACCGATCGAGCCGATGCATTGGCCGTCAATGATGATCGGCAGTCCGCCGCGCACCGGCAAGATGGGCATGCGCGATGATGAAATTTTTCCACCATTCACCCAGTCTTCCCAAATCTTGCTAGAGCGCTGCGTGAGCGCGGAGGTGCGCGCTTTTTGTATCGCGATTTCCGGATTGCCAGGACGGGCGCCGTCCATGCGGTGCAGCGCCACCGGTATCGCGCTGTCGTCAAGGATGGCGATGACGATTTCCCATTGGTTCTTGATCGCTTCGGCCTCGCCCGCCGCGAGCATTTTTTTCGCGTCGTCGAGAGTGATGGTGGGTTTCATGCGCATGAGCAGGTTCTCCGTAAAGTAATTATAACTATTTGTTTTTAAACGATATTTTATGGTGACGCGCAGGCGTCACGAACGCGGACGCAGCGACGCGCCGCAATCGATGGTGACGATGGTGCCGCTGATGTACGACGCGCGCGGCGAAGCAAGATAAGCCACCAGATCGCCTACTTCCTCCGGACGCCCGGCGCGCTTGAACGGCAGCGCCGCCGCCACCCTGGCCTGAACTTCGGGCCAGCGCGAGACGTCGTTGAATTCCTTGATTGCCTGTTCCTTCATGCGCAGTATCTGGCGCTCGGTCTCGATGCGTCCGGGGTTCACACCCACTGCGCGTATGCCGTGATCGACGCTCTCTGAGCCCAGCGCGCGCGTGAACGCCATCAACGACGCATTGCCGCTGGTGCCGGCGATGTAATTGGCGCGGTGGCTCTCGCCGGCGACGCCGATCACGTTGACGATCACGCCGGCCTTGCGTTCGCACATGCGCCGATAAATTTCACGCGTGAGATTGATAAAGCCGAACACCTTCAGGTCCCACGCATGCCGCCATTTTTCGTCGCTGACATCCAGCAGGCCGCCGGCGGGAATCGCCCCGGCGTTGTTGACCAATATATCCACGTCGCCGCAGGTCTTACCCAGAGCGAGAACGTTTTCGGTTTTGCCGAGATCCATCGGGTGTATCGATACCTCGGCGCTGTATTTTTTGGCGAGACCGGCGGCGGCGGCTTTAAGATCAGGCTCGCTGCGCGACGCCAGATGAATGCGCGCGCCTTCGGCGGCGAATACCTGCGCACAGCCCAGTCCGATGCCTTTCGAGCCGCCGGTAATCAACACTTTCTTGCCGCGTAATTCCAGATCCATGATCTTCTCCCTGAGTTTATTGATCGGCGATGCGTTGTATTATCGCTCAGGAGAGGGGGATGCAGAATGACTGCACCACGTGGAATGAAGCAAGCCGCCTGCGCGTTGCTGGGCGCCGCGCAGATGGCGGCGGCGCAACAGCCGGTAGCGACGGCCCCGGCAACGGCCTATCCCGTAAAGTCGATACGGCTGATCGCCTCGCAGTCGGCCGGCGGCGGCGTGGACGCCGTCGCGCGCCTGGTGGCGTCCCGTCTGAGCGAAGCGTTCGGACAAACGGTGATCGTGGATAACCGCGCCGGCGCC
>VFLF01000749.1 GCA_009885185.1 Nitrosomonadales bacterium
ATAAAAGCCTTCGTTCACCTTGGCCCACGTCGAGCGCGCTTTCATGGTGTTGATCCAGCGGGTGACATTGGGAAAAGCGTCGTATTTCAGCTGCGCCACTTCGCCCAGCGTGACAAAACAGATGCCCAGATAATCCGCCAACGTGATGTCGTTGCCGCAGACGAACTGTTTGTTGGGGCCGAGCAGACTTTGGTCGAGTATGCCGAGCCAGTGATTGGCCTTTTTTTGCGCGCGCGCGAGCACGGCGCTTTGCACCGCGGCGTCCGGGTAGATGTAATCGGGCAGCGTTTGCCCATACACCATGCCATAGCCCAGATCGCGATACAGACCGGTGTTGAACCAATCCATCATTTCGTTCACGCGCGCGCGTTGTTTCAGGTCGGCGGGGTAGGCGCGTGAGCCACTTTTGTCCGCAAGGTATTTCAGAATGGCCGAGCTTTCGGTGAGAACAAAGCCGTCGTCGTCCAGCGTGGGTACCTGGCCGCTGGGATTGACCGCGAGATACGCGGGCTGTTTGTGCTCGCCCTTGAATAGATCGACGAACTGCATATCGAGTGCGATATTTTCATCGGCGGCGAGCAACATGATCGGGCGGCTGACGGTGGACACGGGGTGAAAGTAGAGTTTCATTGCAGCTAGTCTTTAAATAAAAAGTGTTTAAAAACAAATACTTATATAAATTCGAGTGGTGGTGCTGTCTATCGGGCGGGATAGTTACGGCAATTTTATGCCCGCACCCGCCAGATGAACAGCGCTACGGCAGGCGCTACGACGGGTGACCCGACGCTTCCAGATTACGGCGGATTTTGCAAGCGTGGATTCGCCCCGCATGCGTCTCGCGGCAACGTGGATGTTAAGATTCGCATTCACCTTTCGATCCAATCCAACCGCAATCCGGGGATTCAATGAAGACAGCAACCGCACGCCAGCGTGGCGTGGAGCACGATATTGTTCAAATGCCGCAAGCGGGCGAAACCGCGCCGTATTATGAGCCGCAAGGCAACGAAGTCGCGGTGTTCGAGGCCGCCTACAAGCGCCGCCTGCCGGTGATGTTAAAAGGCCCCACGGGTTGCGGCAAAACGCGGTTTCTGGAGCATATGGCGTTTCAGTTAAAGCGCCCGCTGGTGACGGTGTCGTGTCATGAGGATTTGACCAGTTCCGATCTGGTCGGGCGTTTTCTGCTCGAAGGCGCCGAAACGGTGTGGCAGGACGGGCCGCTCACGCGCGCGGTGAAGGCCGGCGCGATTTGTTATCTCGACGAAATCGTCGAGGCGCGCACCGACTCCACCGTGGTGATTCACTCGCTGACCGATCACCGCCGCAAACTCACCATCGAGAAAAAAGGTCAGGAGATCGATGCGCACGATGATTTCATGTTGGTGATTTCGTATAACCCCGGCTATCAAACGGTGTTGAAGGATTTGAAGCCCTCGACCAAGCAGCGTTTTATCGCGCTGAATTTTGATTTCCCCAGCGAGGAAGTTGAACGCAAGATTCTGGTGAGCGAAGTGCCGGGTTTGTCGCACGAGGTGGCGCAGCAGTTGGTGGCGGCGGGGCGCAAGGCGCGCTTGCTGAAAGACCACGGGCTTGAGGAAGCGACCTCCACGCGCGCGCTGGTGTATGCGGCGTCGATGATCGGCGCGGGGCTGGATCCGGTCGCGGCGTGCCAGGTGGCTATAGTCAATCCGATTACCGATGATCCGGAGCTGTCCGAAGCGTTGATGGAAATCGTCAACGCGCATTTTGCGGTTTAAGCGCGGATCGACGTCGGTTGTGTCGTCTCCCGCCATACGCACGCTGCTAGACGCCATACGCGAGGCGAACAGCGAGTTACTGTTTGAAATCGAAGCCGTACTGCCGGTCATACGCCCGCACGGCGAAGCGATAACCCTCGACTGGATCAACGCCTGCCGCACGCTGTTTGATTTTGACCGCGAGGCGGGTCGCGCCTTTGCACGCGGCAGCCGCGAAGCCGAAAAAATTTCCGAAGTGGTGCAGCCGTGGACGCGCCAGGCGCTTGCCATCATGCGCTGGCGTCATTCGGCGCCGGCCATCGAGGGTTTTATGAAAAACCTGCCGCGCGCGTTTGGCTCATTGGGCCACGCGGGCGAAGATCGCTGGGCCGGCATCGGCCTTGCGTGGTGCGCGCGTTCGATCGATAGCGGCTGCGCCTTTTTTGCGACTCCAGTGCTGGATATTTCAGGCCGCGGCGGTGGCATTGCGGCGATCGAGGCATTGAATACGCCCGCGGAAGAATTGTACGAAACCCGCAAGCTGCAACTAGCGACGTTTTTGCCGGGCGCGATACGCGTGCGCAATCTGCTCGGCACGCAGGCGGTGCTGCCGTGGGCGCTGCGCGGCGCAGACATCATGCAATCGGGCCGCACGCGCGGCGAAGCGTATTTCCGTCTGGAGTCCGAGGAAAGCCTCGCCTTGCTGCTGGAAAACATGCAGGGCTACAAGCTGGCGGACCGCAACCGTTTGCTCGGCATACTGCTTGAAGTATGGTTCGGCGAAGGCATGGAGCTGAAAGAAAGCGCCTGGTCGCCGGAGAAGGGCCGCCCCTTCATGGAGATCGACGGGCAGAGCCTGTATTTCCCGGCGGTGATGGGTAGTCGCGAAGAGGCCATTCTGGCGGTGCTGCACGCGGCCGGCCACATGCGCCACGGCACCTTTGACCGCGCGGCGATGCGGCAGATGTTTGCCGATGCGAATATCGAGTTTCCGGAGGGCGATACGGTGTCGTGGGCGCCGATATTCACGCGCTTTGGCGAAGACGCGATGCGCTTTCAGTTGATCTTCGATCTGTGCGAAGACCTGCGTATCGAATCACGCTTGCAAAAACAGATTCCGAATTATTTTCAGCGGTTGATCGCCAATGCGCGTGCCAATCTTTCGCGACATCCGGAAACGGCGGCGTATTACGATCTGGCGATAGCCACCGCCGAGGATGCCTTGCGCGCGGCGCGTGCCGCTTCGGGTGCGGCAGGCGAGCCGGTGCGCGATGCGCGTTTCGCGCCCTTGTATGAGAGCAGCGCGACGCTGGCCGATGCGCATCGCATCGCCGGCGCGATATTCGCGGAACAAACGCTGCCGCGCGTCACCGACGCCGAGGCGTTTGCGGCGGCGTTCCTGCCG
>VFLF01000582.1 GCA_009885185.1 Nitrosomonadales bacterium
GAGGCGAAAGACAACACGATTTGCCCGCCAATCAACTCGGTGATCGCCAGCGAGGTGCCCTTGTAAGGCACATGCACCAGCGTGGTTTGCGTCATCAGGCCGAGCAGCGCGCCGGCTAGATGACCCAGAGACCCATTGCCGGACGAGCCGTTGGTCAATTCATTCGGCTTGGCGCGTGCCAGCGCGAGAAAATCCTTGGTGGTGCGAGCCGGCAAGGAGGGATGCACCACCAGTATCAGCGGACTGGTGCCGATCTGCGTGATCGGCGTGATGTCTCTGGTTACGTCGAAAGGCAGCTTGCCGTACAAATGCGGGTTGATGGTGATGGCGTTGGGCAGCACGATCAGCGTGTAGCCATCGGGAGGAGACTTCACCACCAGCTCGGTGCCGACGATGGTGTTGGCGCCGGGTCGGTTTTCGACCACCACTTGGTGGCCCAGTCGCGGCGTCAATGATGCGGCGAGGATGCGCGACAAGGTATCGTTGCCGCCGCCGGGGGCGAACGGCGATACGATACGCACGGGTTTTGCCGGCCAAGCCTGTCCTGAGCCTGTCGAAGTGGTCTGCGCGGTGGCATCCGCAACGGCCAAGCATATCGGCAATAAAAACAAGAGTATTCGCATTTGGATCCGGATGAATGGCGGGAATGAGTTGCATTGTTTCAGGAACTGTAGAGAATATAGCGCGTTTTGCCGGTTGTGGCGCGGCGCGCCATTGAGAGCGGCAAGTCTTTTATAACCCAACAAGAAATCAAACCATGAGCGAACCAAAAACAACAGGACGAGCGAAGGACCAACGCAGACGAGGTGATTTTTTGCGCCCGATGCCGCGCTGGATATTCATGAGTCGGTGGCTACAGGCGCCGCTGTATCTCGGATTAATCGTGGCGCAGGGCCTGTACGTGTGGCAGTTCTGGCACGAGTTGGTGGGGCTGGTGCAGAAAATGACCGTCAGCTCCATTTCCGAAGTCGAGATCATGCTGATTGTGCTGGGCTTGATCGACGTGGTGATGATTTCCAACCTGCTGGTAATGGTGATTATCGGCGGCTGGGAAACCTTCGTGTCGCGGCTGGATCTCAAAGAGCATCCGGATCAGCCGGAATGGCTGTCGCACGTGAATGCCGGTGTGTTGAAGGTCAAGCTGGCAACCGCGATCATCGGCATCTCGTCAATCCACCTGCTGAAAACCTTCATCAACGCAGCGCAATATGATGAGAAAACCCTGCTATGGCAGACGGTGATTCATCTGACCTTCGTGCTGTCGGCAGTCGCGATTGCTTATACCGAGCGACTCACGCATCTGCCCCTGAAAGAGCACTAAACGCAGGACGTTTATTGCGCCGCTACCCGGCGTTTTTCAGTGCCTCGATGTGTTCGCGCAGCGCCTGATGCAGCGAGGCGGCTTCGGTCATGCTTTCTTCCATCATGTGCGCGATTTCCCGGAGCCGCGAGTTCGCCAGCGTGTTGGCAGAGGTTTGCGTGCCAATTTCCTCGATCAGTCCGGTGAGCCATTCCAGACGGTCGCCCAGATCAGCCAGCGCCTGATCGCACAGTTCCGCAGGCGAGGATGGTGTGTGCTCCGCGCTGGCCACCTCCGCCGGTATCGTGACGGTCATGAATTCTGATTCCGCCGCGGCAGCGCTCGGTAGCATGACTGTCATGAAGTCGTGCGTGGATGACAACGACTCGGATTCGGCGGATGGCGGTGGTACCGGCTCCGCGGTATCCCCGCGGCCGGCGCGCCGCGCAGCGCGCGCGCGCCCGCTGCAATGCCGGCAGGGTCCGCGGCAGGTTCTTCGCCGCCTTGTAGCGCGTGGGCCCACTCCGCCAGTAGTTCACGTGCGTCCTTGATCAGCACGAGCAGTTCCGGCATGGGGGCCATTGATTGCGCGCGCCAGTGGTTCAGCAACTGTTCCATTTCCCAAGCGCATTCGCCAAATGCGGCCAACCCGACCATGCGCGCGCTGCCTTTTAACGTATGGAAAGCGCGGCGAACACTCAGCAAAGCGTCGTGGTCATCGGATTTCTTGGCGAGGTCGGCGGACGCAGACTCGATGGCGCCGAGCACGTCGTTGGCTTCTTCGAGAAATACATCCAGCATGTCTCGGTCAATGCCTGCCCGCGCGGGCGGCGCGTGCTTTGCTTCCGCCGGCGCCGCTGGTGCGTTCGTAGCCGCCGTGGATGCTGCTGCCGCCGCCGGCACCGGTTGCGTCAACATAAGTGCCGGGTCGTCCCCCAACTGTTTTTCGTATCGGGCGAAAAACAGGTTGACCGCGCGCTCGGCGGGCAGTTTCCCCTGCAGGCACGGATCAAGGTAGAAACCAAGACTGCTGAGTCCCTCAGCCACCCATTCGACATCCTGATCCATGGCGGCATGCGCCGGATTTGAACAGCGTTCAATGAGACGCTGGCACAGCGTGGCGAGGCGGCTCGCGCGTTTTTGATTGGCTATTTGGAATACGCCGCTGACCCGGCGTAAGGCGCTGGAGAGCGGCGGCAGCGTGGCATGCAAGCCGCGGTCGCGGGTGTAGGCCTCGATGGTTTGCTCGACCTGCGCAAGCTCCTTGAGAATTTCTCGCGCGGTAATCATGCGCACTTTCTCATCGTTGACTTTTTGCACGATGTCCGTGCGCAAGCCCGGCGGGCATATCGTGGAGGTTCTCCCCTGTGCTGCGTCGGAGAGCCAATGGCGCATGATGGCAACCTGCTGTTCGAGATCGCCGGGTAAGGCAGCAAAATTCTGGACGATGCTTTCCGCCATCAACAGCGCCGAGGCCATTTCGAGCGACAGTATCTGGCCGTCGCGTGAATACGGGTCGGGCAGGTCGGCGGTCGCCGCGCCGATGGCTTCAAGCAAACCGGTCAGGGGTGTGTTGCCCAGCGCGTGCGACTTTTCCGTCAATAGCGACTGCATGTTACGGAATTGTTCCAGCCGGGCAGACTCGCCCGCGGTGTATTCGCTCCAGGTCTCTTTGAGGTTGTCGAGGCGCATGCGTGCCTCGTCGAGCGCCGGTTGCAACGCAGCCGCGGCGCCGTCCGCCGCAGAGGGCGGGGCAGGCAGCAAATCATCCAATCGAAAATAGGTGCGCACCTCGTGCATGCGCGGCGTGGGCGCATCCGCGATGGCGATGGCGTAGAGTACATCGCGACAAGCCACGCTGGTGTCGGCATCCGTGCGCACCGCCAGATCGCGCAACACGAAGTCGATGCGGCTGCACACCGGTTTCACGCGCGCTAGCCATTCACTCTTGCGGGGATCGGGCAGCGCTTCCAGTGATTCGAGTGTTTCAATAGCGGCCTCGATCAATACCACGGCGGCCCACCACAACCCGCGGGTATCAGGCAGATGCCCTGCGACTTTATGCAGGGTGTCGAGCACGTCGCGCATTTGCACCAGACCATCCGGACGGGTGGTTTGTTTCAACCAAACGAGCAGGCCCCGCTGATAGCGCGAGCGGAGTTCTTTCAGCAGCGCCGGCAGAACCGCAGCGGTGATCTCGCGCGGTTCGGCGTGCGCCGGC
>VFLF01000748.1 GCA_009885185.1 Nitrosomonadales bacterium
GGACGACCCGGTATTTTCATGTCGAAAGTCGCCTGCGACGACATGGACGAACCGTGTACAAACAACACGGCAGGTTTGTTGCCCGGGGTGCCAGCGTGTTTTTCAAACAGGAACAGTTCCACGTTTCCTTTTTTGGCCCAGTGATCAACGCCCGTAATGGGCGCACTGGCGGCGGCTGACATCGTGCAAACTCCTGATTAATAGAAGAAACTTTTGCGAGTGTAGCGTCGCGGCTTGCGGCGCGTCAATTCAACCGGGGCGTTTTTCACGAAAAATTCAAAATGCAGAGCACCTTACGCAACACCATGGCCAGTACGCAGCGTCATCCATCCATTCACCATCAGCGCGCCCACGATCAACACAGCGCCGGCGAGCCCTGCGATGCCGGGCGCCTCACCCACGCCGAGCCACACCCATAGCGGCGCCAGTATGGTTTCACTAAGCGATAACAATCCGATTTCCGCCGCGCGCAGATGCCGCACCGCCAGCGTCATCAGCCAGCAGCCCAACCCCAATTGCACGCAGCCCATCAGCGCCAGCAGCGATACGTCGCGTGCGACAGCTTCCAGCGGCCAACCCAGAAACAGCGACGGGATCAGCGCAAACACGCCACCGAGAAGTACCGTGGGCAGCAGGTCGGGCGCTTGCCCGCGTTGCCCCCGCACATTGCGCACGAACAGAATCTGGCAAGCATAGGCGATGGGTATACCCAGCGCGAAAAAATTACCCAGCCAGCGCCCGCCACCCAGACTCTCGCCGAACATAATGACAATGCCGCCTAGCGCGCAGCCAATGGCAACCCATGTATGCCATGCCACGCGCTCGCGCAGGAACAACCAACCCGCCAGCGCCGCCGTCAGCGGCGACAAACTCATCAATACAAAGGTGTTGGCCGCCGTGGTATTCGTCAACGCCAGAATGAAGCAAAAAATCTGCACCGCAAGGCACGCCCCCGCGATCACGCCCGCCACGCCGATGGCACGCACGCTGGCAAGCGCGCCGCGTCCGCGCAGCGCCAGCAGCAGCACACCCAGAAACAACGCCATGAACAACGCGCGCCAGAAGACGATTTCCCACACATCTGCCAGCGTGAGCTTGCGCACGATGATGCCGCCGAGGCTCCAGCACAGGCCCGCGCCGAGCATGAGCACGATGCCGCGAGCGCGGCTGGGTGGAGACATTATCGGGTCGCTTTGCAATGGATCGCTTTTGGTGTGAAGCGCATAGTACCATCGGTAAACTTTGTGCAAACGCTCGCTCGCGCTACACTTGCGACTCTTCCTGGAGCGCTAAAAAACCATGACCCGCGAATCCGCCATCTCCCGCGCCACCTGCCATTTCGACGAAGGCCAATTCATCGCTGACCTCGCGCGCCGCGTCGCCATCCGCACCGAGAGCCAGATTCCCGAAAGCCGTCCCTACATGGACGTGTATCTGAAAGACGAGATCACGCCTGCCTTCACCCGCATGGGTTTCAAGACCGAAATCCTGCCGAACCCGGTGGAGGGCGTCGGCCCGATATTGCTCGCCGAGCGCATCGAAGACGCGAAGCTGCCGACGGTGCTGATGTATGGCCACGGCGACGTGATCCGCGGCCTTGAGGATCAATGGCGTGCAGGCATCGAACCATGGAAGTTGAAGCAGGAAGGCGATCGGTATTACGGGCGCGGCACGGCCGACAACAAAGGCCAGCACTCGGTGAACATGGCCGCGATGCAAACCGTCATCGATGAACGCGGCAAGCTCGGCTTTAACGTGAAATTCATGCTGGAAACCGGCGAAGAGCTCAGCTCGCCGGGACTGAAAGATTTTTGCGAGACACACAAGGCGCGGCTCAAGGCCGATGTGCTGATCGCCTCCGACGGCCCGCGCCTGTCGGCGAAACGCCCCACCTTGTATCTCGGTTCGCGCGGCTGCATGAACCTGAATTTCACCGTCGAGCTGCGCGAAGGCGCGCATCACTCCGGCAACTGGGGCGGACTGCTGGCGAATCCCGGCATCGTGCTCGCGCATGCGCTGGCGAGCATCGTCACGCGTGAGGGCCGCGTGCTGGTGCGTGATTTGCTGCCGAAAAATATACCCGACAGCATACGCAAAGCGCTCGCCGATTGTCAGCCCACGCCGGAACCCGACGAGCCGACCATCGATCCGGGCTGGGGCGAGCCGGGTTTATCAGCCGCCGAAAAACTCTACGCGTGGAACACCTTTGAAATCCTCGCGTTTCGCACCGGCAACCCCGACAACCCGGTAAACGCCATTCCCGGCAAAGCGGTCGCCACCGTGCAAATCCGTTTTGTCGCGGGCTGCGATGCCGACACGTTTATTCCAACGCTGCGCAAGCATCTCGACGCCCACGGCTACGACTGCGTCAAAATCAGCATGGCGCGCAAGAGCTTCATGCAGGCGACACGCCTCGACCCCGACAACGCCTGGGTGCGCTGGGCCGCCGAATCGATACGCCGCACCACCGGTGCCGCGCCCGCGATCCTGCCCAACATCGGCGGCTCGCTGCCCAACGACTGTTTCGCCGAAACGCTCGGCCTGCCAACCTTATGGGTGCCGCATTCTTATGCGGGCTGCTCGCAGCACGCGCCGGATGAACACGCGCTGGGCTCGATCCTGCGCGAAGGCTTGCAGATGATGACGGGGTTGTTTTGGGATTTGGCGGAGGAAGGGCGTCCGAATAAATAAATTCATTTAAAAACAAATACTTATATTAAAGTATCCTATCCTATCCTTCCGGTATTGCCACCCTGCCTGATGTCGTTAATTTTGGGATATACTTCTGGGATATCCCAATAATTCAGTAAAGGAGCCGCGACATGGGAGCCATACAAACCACGCTGTTTAAGAGCAATAAAAGTCAGGCCGTAAGATTGCCCAAAGGGGTTGCCATGCCTGAGTCAGTCACCAAGGTAGACATTATTGCCGTGGGCAACGCCAGGGTTATCGTCCCCGCCGGCGAGTCGTGGGATCTCTGGTTTGATAGCGAGGGCGTATCGCCGGACTTCATGGAAACGCGCGATCAGCCTCAAAATCAGGAGCGCGCGGCGCTGTAGCATGCTCAAGTACATGCTCGACACCGACATCGTGATCTACACGATGAAAAATCGCCCCTCGCGTATTCGGGATTCCTTCAAGAAGCACAATGGGCAGATGTGCATCTCATCGGTCACATTGGGCGAGCTGATTTATGGCGCCGAAAAATCGGCGGCGCCCGAGAGAAACCTGGCGGACCTGGAAAGCATGATCGCTCGTATCGAGGTCAAACCATTCGATTCGCCTGCCGCGATTCATTTCGGCCAAGTGCGCGCCGTGCTGGCGAAAGCGGGAACACCGATTGGCCCTTACGACGCGATGATCGCCGGACACGCCCGCGCCCTGGCATTGGTGCTGGTTACCAACAACCAAAATGAATTTCAACGCGTGCCGGGACTCATGCACGAAAACTGGATGTGAGCAGCAAGGTTATTTTGATGCAAAGATTCGATACTCAAACTTTTTAGGAAAACCATGTCCTCAAAACCCTGCCTCGTCCACGTCAACGACGTACAACCCGAAAACATGCAAAAAGGCGACGGCTGGGCCATCTCTGAATTTCGTCTGCCGGTTACCGGCGCGCACGGCAGCGCCACGACGATTTTTCATTCTATTTTTCGGCCCGGCTCCACGCATGCGAAGCATCTGCACTCGAAGTGCGACGAAATTGCGGTCTATATCAGTGGCCACGGCATCGTCGGCCAGAGCGATCAGCGCACGCAGGTGGGGCCGGGCCATTGCCGGCTGATGCCCGCCGGTTCGCCGCATTTTTTTCATAACGAGACCAAGGATCAGGATGGCCTCGTTATCGGTTTTTACATGGGCGCTAAAAGCGTACCCGATACCGGCTACCAGTTCTGCGGCCACGTGGCGACGACCGATCTCGACATGCCGCGCGCACCGACGCTTACCGAGGGCATATTGCTCAACGTCGCCGATGTCGCGCCCGCGCGCATGAGCGCCGA
>VFLF01000561.1 GCA_009885185.1 Nitrosomonadales bacterium
GCGTTTGCCGATTATTACCAGCGCGAAACCGAGCGCTGGGGACGCGTGATTCGCGCGGCGGGCATCAAGACCGATTAGCGCGCCGCGCCATTCAGGCACTGGTGCGAGCACCAGGTGCGCGGCTTTCCCTGCCGCCAGAGTAGAGGCAGAACAGGGAGAGATTACCGCGTTGGTTGGTAAAAGGCATACTCGCTTTTGTGCTTGTGCTTGTGCTTGTGTTCGTGTTTTTACGGCGCCTGCAACCGTTTGTCGTGTCGGCAGGCCGGCGATAAGCGCCCGCCGTCAGGTGAGCGATTCAATATACGCAATCGCCCGCCGGTAGCGGGCCATGCGCTCGTGATCCTTGGCCGTGGGTTGGCTGATGCGCGACAAGTCGCAGTTGTCGCGCAGGTCGGATAACTTGACGCGGCGGCCGATGGGGTTTTCGCAGGCGCGCTTGACAAAATCATCATAGGCTTCGCCTTCGCGCTTGGTGACGGATTTCAACGCCTCGATGATTTCAGGGGAGAAACCTTCGCTGATCAGCCGCTCGAGTGACCAGCCATCGCAGTCTTCAATCACGTCATGCAATACGGCGGTGATGCGTTCGGCGTCGGTGCTCAGGCGCAGCATCACGCGCAGTGGGTGCAGGATATATGCTGCGCCGGCTTTGTCGTGCTGTCCGGCATGTGCGGTGGCCGCTATGGCGATGGCGCGTTCCAGGGTGCTCATATAAATGGCTATGGTCGTGGGATTTTAGACTTGTGCGGTTTTGTAGCACATGAATTGTGCGCTTTTTCTGTTAAGAGCGGTTTGCGCTCTCGACGGCGCGGCTACTGCGGCGCAATCCCCGCGGCCTTGACCACTTTGGCCCAGCGCGCAATGTCGTCGCGCACAAACTGGGTGAAAACCTCGGCGGTATTGCCGGCGGGCATGGCGTCTATGTTTGCCATGCGTTCACGCATGCCCGGCGCCTGCAGCGCGGCTTGTATGTGCGTGTTGAGTGTCTTGATGTTTTGCGCGGGCGTTTTTGCGGGCGCGAAAATGCCTTGCCAGGTCACCAACTCAAAACCCTTGAGACCGGATTCGTCGAGCGTCGGTACCTCCGGCAGCAGCGGCCAGCGCTCCAGCGCAGTCACGGCTAGCGCGATCAGACGGCCGGATTTCACCATCGGCACGCCCACCGAGCCGGGCGGAAACATCACCGTGATCTGCCCGCCGAGCAGATCGTTCATCGCCGGCCCGACGCCCTTGTAGGGCACATGCACCAGGCGCACGCCGGACATCACCGCGAACCACTCCGGCGCGAGGTGCGTGACGTTGCCGATGCCCGGCGAACCAAACACCAGTTTGTCTGGGTTGGCGCGCGCATGGGCGATGAACTGCGCGACAGTGCGCGCCGGCGTCGATGGATGAATCACCATCACCAGGCCGCTGGTGGTGCTGATGCGGCTCACCGGCGCAAAGTCGCGCAGCGTGTCGTAGGGCAGATTGCGGTAGATGCTGGTGTTGATGGTGTGCGAGGGTGATGCAATCAACAGCGTGTAGCCGTCGGGCGCCGAGCGCGCCACGATCTCACTACCGATAATGCCGTTGGCGCCGCCGCGGTTGTCGATTACCACCGTCTGCCCGATCTGCTCGCCGAGTTTTTGCCCGACGAGGCGCCCCTGCACATCGATGCCGCCGCCGGGCGCGGCCGGCACGATCAGGCGAATCGGGCGGGAGGGATAGGTCTGCGCGTACGCGTTGTATGAGCCGCACAAGACCGTTATGGCAATTGACGCTATTGCGATTCGGGAGCACAAAGACTGGGCCATGAATTCCCCGCTTTCGTTTTCATCGCGCGTGCGGCGCGAACTTCGGAACCCGTCGTGTTCGTGCCGTGATCAGGGTTCTATAGGGGATGTCATCACGGCTCGTAGTAACAACCGTGCGTGGTCGCAGTACGTCCGCCATCCACTACAATGTTTGCGCCACTGACGAACGATGCCGCATCGGATGCCAAGAATAGCACGACAGGCGCCACGTCCTGCGGCGTGCCTTGGCGGCCCAGCGGTGTGACGGCGACTCTGGATTTGTCTACTGGCGATACGGCAACGGTGCTTTGGCGCGTGCCGCTGGATGAGATGCAATTGACGCGTATATTGTATTTGCCCAGATCGTGAGCCATCACGTGTGTGAGAGACAACAAGCCGCCCTTGCCGGCGGAATAGGCTGCGATGTAGGGATTGCCCAGAACACCGTCGATGGAACCGTGATTAATGATGGCGCCTGCACCGGCTTTTTTCATCAGCGGCAAAAATGCCTGCGCGCACAAAAAGGCCGAGGTTAAATTGCGCCCGATCATGGTCACCCAGGTATCGTGCGTCGTTTTCTCGAAGGTCTGCCGGATCGGGTTACGCCCCGCCACGTTAAACAGGATGCCCACTTTTGCGAGTGTTTTTGCGCAGGCGTCCGCTACGGCCTGGACCTGCGCCGCGTCGGTTACATCGGCATGAAAATACGGCAGCTCAAACGCATCCAGGCGCAGCAAGCGAGCATCTTTCATTTCCGCGTTGTCGTCGATGCAAATCACCTGGGCGCCTTCGCGCGCGAACATCAGCGCCGTTGCATGACCAAGACCCCAGGCGTCGCCTGCGATCACCGCTGTCTTTCCTTTGAAATTCATCGTCATCGTAATCCCACTTTATAAAGATCGCTCAGCCCGCGTAGGGCGCATTAACCGAAGGGCAATGCGCTGCGCTTATTGACGCACTACGACTTTTTGCGCGAAGTGCGGTGAAAGATATGCTTTCGCAAAACCCCGGATTTCACGCCGTTGCATCCGCGCTACGCGTGCTGGCGTGAACCCACGCCGTATCGATTCGTGCGACTGTGTTATGGGTTCCCGCCTGCGCGGGAACGACGGTGGGGTGGTGTGCGTTTTGGCGCGCAACGTCATCACGCGGCATAAAAATCCACGCAGCGAAGTTACGCCACAAGGCTACTCAACAACCTGCGGCACTGTAACCCCCACCAGCATGTCGCGCGAGAGTAACCCAGCAAGTTTTTCTTCGCTCCAACCGTCCGTGCCAGCCGGGCGCATCGGCACCACGAGATAACGCATGTCGGCGTTGGAGTCATGCACGCGCACCGTCATGCTGTCGGGCAGTTCGGTGCCGAATTCCTTGAGCACGGCGCGCGGCTCAAATACCACGCGCGAGCGGTAGTTGCGGCTTTTGTACCACGTGGGCGGCATGCCGAGCAGTGCGCGCGGGTAGCACGAGCACAGCGTGCAGACGATGATGTTATGCACGTCAGGCGTGTTCTCCACGGCGATCAGGCGCTCGGCTTCGAGCATCGCGCCCATTTCCGCGCATGCGGCGCGGCCATCGGCCAGCAGGCGTTGTTTGAATGCGGGATCGACCCACGCGCGCGCGACGACTTGCGCGCCGTGATACGGGAACTCGTCGTCGAAAAGCTCCATGCGTTTGGTTACTTGCGCGGCGGTGATGATGCCTTTTTGTTCGAGCAACTCCTGCATCGCGCGGCTGATGATTTCGTACTCGCCGGGCGGGCCGTTGTCGTGTTCGTTCACGGGCGCATGATCGTCGTGATCATGCGCGTGGTCATGATCGTGGTGGTCACTATTCTTGTGGGCGTAGTGATCGTGGATTGGGTTGCTCATGGGAGTCCTCTAATTTTTCACCGAGTCGAGCCAATGCTCGTAAATTTCCATTTCGATAATGTCGTTCGCCGGCCCGGCGTAACCCGGCCACACGTGGGTTTGCATGAAGCGCACGCGATAGAGTATTTTCTCGGGCTTGCCGTCGAAGCTGTAGGCAAGTTCTTCGGGGTTCGGAAACGCGCCGCAGATGCGTTCGATCAGGCCTTGTTTGCCGCGGATGTACATGGGCGTGCGGCGGTGTCCCGGCGGTGTTGCGTGCTTGACCACCACCTTGTCGCCGACGTTGAAGCGGTGCGCCGGCGCCGGCGTGTAGGTGCTTTTCAAAGAAGCGGTGCTACTCATTTTTTCGCTCCCTTTTTGAGGGGTGACTCCATTTCATCCGGCACGTTAAAGCGCGCGCGGATGTCGTCCATCTTCGCCTTGAGTTCCTGCTCGGTGAAGAGGCCTTTTTCGAGCAGCACCGCGCGCAGCGCGCTGGTGGTGATCTCGAAGTACTGCATATCCTTGTAGCGGCTGCCGAGGTCTTCGGCGGCGCGGCGCAGTTCGTCGGTACAAGTGATTTTTTGCATCTGCACCACGGAACGCAGCGCGTTGGCCTGACGCTCCCAGTGCTTCATGCCGTGATCGTGGGTATCGACCGCACCCGCGGGTTCGCCGCCGATGTCGGAAGGGAGGGTTTTTGCCGGTGTATCGCTCATGATGGGCGCCTGTCGTGTCGAATGAACCTGGTTACCACGCTTTTATGGGTGCCGCTGGTGCCGCCGCGGTCTCCAGCATAAATGATAATCGCTCGCGTAGTGAAATAAAACCTTTTGTTTGACGGCGGGCGGGGCGCGGGCGTAGCATCATTCTCGTGGAACCGCCGGGGCGGGGACATGAGGCGTGCTTCGCCGGACAATCCCAATCAGGAGGCAGACATGACGATTCGAACCTTGCGCGACATCGTTGCGCAGCAAACACCGGTAACGGCGCCCACATCCATGTCGGTGCGCGACGCGGCGATCGTGATGAGGCAGCGGCGCATCGGCGCAATGATGGTGGTTGAGAACGGTGTGCTGGCCGGTGTATTCACCGAGCGCGATGCACTGAATCGCGTGGTCGCCGAGGGCCGCGACCCACAAGCCACGTCTCTGGCCGACGTGATGACCAAAAACCCGCGGACGTTAAGTCCTGACGCAATATTTACCGCCGCGCTCGAACTGATGCATGAAGGCCGTTTTCGCCATGTGCCGATCGTCGAGCACGGCGTGCCGGTGGGCATGGTGTCAGTGCGCGACGCGATGGGGCCGGAACTGGAATCATTCGTCTACGAAATGCTGCGCCAGGAGCAGGTATCGGAAGTGTTGGCGTAAATTCGCAACACTGCGGCCGTGAACTGGACGGCCTCCGCCTTCGGCGTGCCTGTGCAATAATCCGCACGGTACTTCCGGAGGCAACATGCAGTTTCACGTGGGTCAACTCAATGAGTCCCGCTTCGCCGTGCCGCACGGCTATGCGCAGCGTTCGCGCGGCTACGAGCGTGCATCGCTGATCGACCGCGGCATCGGCTCGGTACACATGGGCGTGGGGGTTTGCCGGCTGGCCGCGGGCGGCAGCGTGGATGCCTGCGTGCACGCCAACGAAAAAGGGATTTATGTTTTCGAGGGCGCTGTCGAATTAAAGCGCGGCAGCGATGTTTTCGTGTTGGGCAAGGACGACTACGCGCTGATACCCACCGGCACGCCGCATGCCTATCGCAATGTGAGTGGACAACCCGCGCGCTGGTTCGACATGCAGGCGCCGCAGCCCAAGCCGCCGGGCAAATGGCAGGATACATTTTTTGTCGGTGATGAGGCTGCTGGGCCGGGCGCGGGCCCGATCAAAACGGGGCACTTTGAGACGCGCGCCCCCATTATCAATCCCAATGCCGGTGTGTCGGGCCTGCGCGTGTATCGCTTTATGGAAAAGGAATTCGGCGCGCAGTGTTTTTACATGATGCGCGGCGAGCTTGCGCCGGGCGGGGTGCGCGGTTATCACGATCACCCGGTCGAAGAGAGTTATCTCGCGTTAAGCGGCGAGGCGATCATGTCGATTGAAGGCGAGGATTTTCATCTCAAGGCGGGCGATTACGTGTGGACGGGCGTGGGCGCGTGCCACGCATTCAGGCACATCGGGACGGAGACGTTTCGCTGGATCGAGACGCAGGCGCCGCAGTTCCCGGCGCATCAGGGTACGCGCAACTACAACGTGTGGGAAAAATTTCTTCAAGGGCAATCATGATGCGATTTGGATTAAGCGTGGGCGCGCTGGCGGCCTTGATGGTCAGTGGCGCAGCAAATGTTGCAAATGCCGCCGACCCGGTGAAAAACTTTCCCGCCAAGCCGGTACGCATCATCGTCGGCTACGCGCCCGGCGGTGGCGTGGATATGGCTGCGCGTCTGGTCGGGCAGGGGCTGGCCGAGGAATGGAAAGGCACGGTGGTGATCGACAATCGGCCCGGTGCCGCCGGTGGCATCGGCACTGAAATGACCGCGCGGGCGCCGGCGGACGGCTACACCATGATGTTGTGCAACATCGGCACGCACGGCATCACGCCGGCGCGCGTGGCGAAACTGCCGTACGATCCCATCAGGGATTTTTCGTTTTTGTCGCGCGTGGGCGGTAATCCGAATGTGCTGATGGCGCATGCCTCCCTGCCGGCGCGCAATATTCAGGAACTGGTTGCGCATGCCAAGGCCAATCCCGGCAAGCTGAGCTACGGTTCGTCGGGCGTCGGCGCATCGCCGCACTTGTCCATAGAGTTGCTTAAAATGATGGCGGGCATCAATATCGTACACGTGCCGTACAAAGGCGCCGCACCCGCGCTATCGGACGTGATGGGCGGCCAAATTCCATTGTCGGTGGGCAATCTGCCGGGCGGGCCGTTGGCGGCGATCCGATCGGGCAAAGTGCGCGGGCTGGCGGTGACTACACTCAAGCGCAGTTCAAAAGCGCCCGATGTGCCGACCATGGCCGAAAGCGGCGTGCCGGGTTATGAGGTGAACGGCTGGTACGGTATTTGTTCGCCGAAACTGCCGCGCGCGCTCGAAGCCAAAATCAATGCCGACCTCATCAAGGTGCTCGCAACGAACACGCTGAAGCAGCGTCTCGACGACCAGGGCATCGACGTGCAGTCGTCAACGCCGCAGGAACTCGAAGCGCACGCGCGCGCAGA
>VFLF01000757.1 GCA_009885185.1 Nitrosomonadales bacterium
TGCCTGATTGCTGCACGTAGATGATATCGGGCTTGATCTGGCGCAGCACGTCGTAGCCCAGGCCCCAGTTATCCAGCACGCCGGGCGAAAAACCCTCGGCGACGATATCCGACATCGCCACCAGACGTTTGGCAATTTCCAAACCCTTGGGATGGCGCACGTTGAGCGAGATGCCGCGCTTGCCCGGATTTTTGTTGTTGAATTGCCCGCCCATGTTGGTGTCGGTCACGCCGGGCAGCGGTGCAGTGGCTTTGTCGCGCGCCTCACGCCCACCCACCGGCGCCATGGCGGCGAGGCGTGTATCCGGGTGGCTTTTTAATTCGACCTTGATGCTCTCGGCGCCGAACGCACTTAAAAAGCGCGTGCCGCCCGCCGACGCCAGGAACCATGTGAAATCGAGGATGCGTATGCCGTGCAGCGGAAACGGCTTGCCGCGTTTGGACGGCGGCTCTTTGGCATCGACGCGCGCGTTGGCGGCGATCACCGGATAGTCGCGCTTCGGTGGGGCTGTAACCACCGACGCCGCATCTTCATTCAGCAGCGGCGCGCGGCGGCCCACCGTCCAGTCATTCGCAGTGCTGATCCATTTGCTGGTGGCGTAGCGGAACGATTTGCCCAGCTCTGGATGTGGCACGTCGGTGACGCTCTTGCGCTTGATCCAGTGCGGGTCGATGGCGTTCTCGTGCGGTTTGCGCAGCGGCGCGACCAGCAAGCCCACTTCCTGCGCCTCGCGCCATGGAATATTTTCGTAGGTGAACGAACGCACGAAGCGTTGCACCGCTTCCATGCCGTCGTCGCGGCTGTTGGCGACCGGCCCGGTGCCCGGCACGAAGCGCCCGCTCTTGGGCTTGGCTGTGCTATCCGCCGAGTAGCCCGCCGCCATGCCGTATTTATCCAGCAGGGCAATCAGTTTCTGCCCGTCGTCCGGTCGGTTGCCGAGGCTCGCCATCACCCAGCGGCCATCCTTGGTATGCACGATGGTGGGCGCAGGCGAAATGCCCTCGCGCGCGTGACGGCAGGTCTGGCGTTGCACCAGCGCGCGGCGCATCACCCACGTCATCAGATCCACCTCGGTGGATTTCGCCACCGCTTCGTGAATCGCGCACGAGACGAGTTGCCCCTGCCCGGTGCGAAAGCGATACAACATCGCCGCCATGATCGCCATGGTCAGCTGCTCACCGGCGATGTGATAGGCGTGCCACATCTGCGGCGCGATCGGCGGCAGATCGTATTTGCCATCGGGCGCGGGGTCGTAGCCGCAGTTCATCATCACCCCGCCGAGCGCGAGATGGATCAAATCCGACGCCTTGAAATCCGACCACGGGCCGCTGTCGCCAAACGGCGTGACACGCGCGTGGATCAGCGTAGGAAACTTTTGCTTGAGTGTATCCGCGCTTAAGCCCAGCGTGTCGAGTTCGCCTTTCGGTGTGGATTCCAGCAGGATGTCGGTGCCGGCAATCAGCTCGCGCAGTTTTGCGCGGTCATTCTCCTGCTTGAGATCGAGCACCAGTGAACGTTTGCCGCGGTTGTACTGCCAGAAAAACAGCGAGCCCTCGGTGTCCGCCTTGTCCTGATAAAACGGCCCGATGCAGCGCGTGGAGTTGCCGCCCGGCGGCTCGATTTTGATGACCTCGGCGCCAAGACCTGCCAATGTCAGTCCGCAATATTCGGCCTGCTCATCGGCCAACTCAATCACGCGGATGCCCGCAAGCGATCCCGCACGGGTGGTGCTTGTCATGTTGTGTTCCCCTTGTCAGCAGTGCGGCAGCTTACACCGGCGATGGCACGCGGAAAAGCGCGCTAAGTGACTATGTGAACTACGGCGCTCGCCGTGGTCATTGCGGCTTCAGGCCCGCGCCCTTGGCGACCTGCGCCCAGCGCACGGTTTCATTGCGCATGAAGGCGACGAATTCATCGCGGCTGGTCGGGCCGGAGTCGATCACCATTTCGGTCATGCGCTGATTTACATCCGGCGCCAGCAGCACTTTGCTCACGTCCGCGTGTAGTTTGTTCAGTAGTGGCGCGGGCAGGCCTGCCGGGGCGCAGACGCCGTACCACGAAGTGACCTCGAAGCCCTTCATTCCCGCTTCGTCCATCGTCGGCGTCTGCGGCAGTTGCGACGCGCGTTTCAGCCCGGTCACAGCGATTGCGCGCGCGCGGCCCGTGTGTATCGCGGGGAGATACGCGGGAATATTGGAAATGGCGACCGGCACTTGCCCGCCGATCAGATCGGCCAGCGCCTGCGGCGCGCCTTTGTAGGCGATATGCACCACGTCGATTTTCGCCATGGTTTTGAACAACTCCATGCCCAGATGCGGCGACGTGCCCGCGCCCGATGAGCCATAGCTCAGTTTGCCGGGATGGGAGCGGGCATGCGCAATGAATTCCGTGACGGTGGTAATCGGCACGGCGGGATGTACCACGATCACGCTGGCGGTGGTGCCGATGCGGCTGATGGCATCGAAATCGCGCGGTGGATCGTACGGCAGCTTGGCATACAGCGACGACGCGATCGCGTTCGATGCGATATTGCATTGAAATAACGTGTAGCCGTCGGGCGCTGCGCGCGCCGCGATGCCCGCGCCGACCGTGCCGCCCGCGCCGGAACGGTTATCCACCACCACCTGCTGGCCCCATATCCGGCTCAGACGGTCGGCGAGCAAACGGCCTACGATGTCGGGTGAAGCGCCGGCGGGGAACGGCACGATGTAGCGCACGGCTTTTGAGGGGTAGGGTTGGGCGTAAACCGCGCTGGCGCAAAGCAGTGTTGCCGTTATCGTCGCCACGTGTGGATATTTCATGTTTGCCGTGCTCCCTGATATGCAGATCGTTGACACGCCCTAAGTGTACTGAGTTAGTAATTGGCTCTGGTACAACTGCAAGCTTTATGACCGCACGGGCACAGAGGCAGATGACGGGCGATGGCGCGGGCGAGGTTGAAGATGATGTGTGTGTCGGGAATATTTTGCTGCTTGTCCAACGTCCTTGATGGTTTGGATCGCGGCTGCAATTTCATCCTGCACAAACTTTGCGAACTCCGGCTGTGTCTTGACCAACACTTCGTAGCCTTTCGCAGCAAAAGCGTCGCGCAAATCCGTGCCAGCGAGCGCGCGGGAGATATCTGCGGATAGTTTTTCAACGAGTGGCCTTGATATACCTGCAGGAGCCCAAATACCGTACCAGGCCCTCTGATCGAAACCCTTTACTCCCGATTCGGCGACAGTGGGCACTTCAGGAAGTTGCACAAAGCGCCGCGCAGTACTCACGCCCAGCGGAACAAGCGAACCGTCCTTAAGCGCTGTCTGCACGGCCGAGAAGGGAGCAAACCAGAAGGTAACGCGCCCTGCAATCACGGCTTGTGTTAGCTGCGTGACACCCAAGGGAACGTGGGTCGCAACGATACCGGTTTTGAGTTTGAAACTTTCCCCCATCAGATGGTGGCTTTGCCCTACGTCCGCAGAACCCATCGTCAATACGCCGGGATTGGCCTTGGCGTTTGCGATCAATTCGGAGACGCACTTGATTCCCGTGGAGCGCCCGACCACCAGAACGTTGGGTTGAGATACCAGCGATGCAATGGGAACAAAATCCTTGATAGGGTCATACGGAAGATTGGCGAGCACCGATGGCACTGCTGTGTAAGTGGAAGACGCAAGGAGCAGGCGATGTCCGTCAGGGGCGGATTTCGCCACGCCTGCAATGGTATCGAGAGCGATACTGCCACCGCCACCCTTGGCTTCAACGTCAACTTGTTGGCCCCATACGTGCATAAGCTTCTTTGCCAAGGTTGCCGCAACATCGTAATTGGTGCCGGCAGTACTACCCTGGATGACGATTTGTACCGGTTTGTCGGGATAATTTTGCGCGGCGGCGCCCGGCGCGTAAGCAAAGATCGATGCGGCGAAAATTCGTGTTGTCAACATGGCGGGTTTCCTTTCGCTCAAGTATCCCTCGTTAATCTATTTTCAGATTCGCCTGCTTGATGACCTTCGCCCACTTGTCGTATTCCGCACGCACAAACGCGGCGAATTCCGCCGGCGGCGTGCCCACCGGCTCGTTGCCGGCCTTCACCAGTTTGTCCTTGATATCGGAGCTGTGCAACGCGCGGCGCGATTCTTCGTGCAGTCTGCGCACGATGTCCTGCGGCGTATTCGCGGGCGCATAAAAGCCGTACCAGCCCGTCACGCTATAGCCGGGAACGCCGGATTCGGCCACGGTCATCACCTGTGGCAACTCGGCGAAACGTTGTGTGCCGGTGACGGCAATGCCGCGCAACTTGCCGTTTTTAATATGCCCCACCATGCCGATGGTGCTGCCGAGGGCGAATTCCACCTCACCGCCCATCGCGGCGATCATCGCCGGGCCCGCGCCCTTGAACGGGATGTGCAGCCACTTGATGCCCGACATCGATTGCAGCAATTCGCCCGCCAGATGATTGATGCCGCCCGAGCCGGAGGTGCCGTAGCTCAACTGTCCGGGCCGCGCGCGGGCCAGCGCGAGCA
>VFLF01000258.1 GCA_009885185.1 Nitrosomonadales bacterium
CCCGGTTCCGCAGCATCCATTAGCGATAAAAATTTCTTTTAAAACAAATACTTAGTTTTTATCCCCCTAAATGCTGGTATCCCAACATATGCGCAGCTCGGTGCCACGCTCACTCTCGCGTTTAGCTAAAAGTCAAACTGCCGTCCAACCGCTGCCGGCACCAGAACGTCCTCGCTATATACCTGTGCCAGCGCATGCACCGCCCGCCAGCCCGTGCAGTGACATGGAACGATGCGCTTTAATCCGAAGGCGCCGAAATCCCGAATGGTGTCTGGGATGATGGATTCAACCTCAGCACCGGATAGATGAAAACCGCCCATCAGTGCGTAAAGCGGCACGTCGCCAAAAACCTTGCGCGCATCCTTGAGCACGTTGATGACACCCGCGTGGGAGCACGCCGTAAAAATAACCACGCCCTTGCCTTTAACGTAGGCCGCGACATAGCGCTCATCCAGTATCAGCGGATCTGGCTCCCAGTCGAGGCCATCCTGCCTGAGCCTGACATGCGGCGGAAGTCCGCGCTCGTACGGTGTAACGCGGGGAATCTCTCCGCTGACATAAAACATCTGCTCCATGATGGTCCGCGCATCGGGAGAATTCACCACTGCTGCGCCACGGTTCGTAAGATCAACAGGCTTCATCACATTTTCAGCCAGTAGCACCATGCCGTTAGGCATACGCAGCCCGCGCGTTGCAAACATGCCTTCGTTAACATGATAGGGAACAGGCTTCCCACCGTTTGCGGATGTGACCAGACGTATTGCCTCGGCTATACCGCCAGCGTGATCCCAATGGCCATGCGAAAGGACAATGGCACCGACCTCACCAAACGGCGTGCCCAGCCTGTCCCCATTGCGCGCAAGGGTATATGCCTCCGGCCCGGTGTCGAATAGCAGAATCTGAATGTCGTTGCCTATGCGCGCCGTGATGACCAGAGACAGCCCGTGATTCGCGCAGCAGCGCGCGTGCCCTGACGACACCTTCAGTCCCTTTGCCCTGAGAACCGCGAGTTCGCTGGTCACGCCCTGCGGCAAAGTGGAAAGCGGATCGACGACGTTATCGACCAGCACGCTAACTTGCAATGAATCGACGGGCTTGACATTACGTGCAGCAGATTCGCTCATGTTGTTCTCCCCAAAAAGTTCAATTTCAGGTTTCTACGTCGGGATTCAGACTGTAAAGCCCAGTCATTTTCGCTTCAGCCAGCACATGCCCCTTGATCGCGGCGCGCACATCGCCGCCGGTAAACTTGCCGCTGACACCGCAGGCCGCCACATCCAGCGCATACAGCGTGAACACGTAGTGATGCACGATGCTGTCGTTCCACGGCGGGCACGGGCCGTCGTAGCCAAAATAGTCGCCGGACATGTCGCGGTCGGCGGCGAACCACATCGTGTAGTCGTTGATGCCCTGCCGCGTGCTGCGCGGCGCGGTCGGGCCGGCCTTGCCGCGCGTGGTCACGCCGTTGGAAAATTCGCCCGCCTTGATCTCGCCCGGTTTCGCTTCGAGATTGACCAGCGCCCAATGAAAAAAAACGATGCGCGGCAGCGAGGCGGGAATGTTACGGCCCTCCTGGTTCACATCGTCGGGCTTGCTCGGCACGTCAGGGTCGTGGCACAGCAACACCAGCGATTTTGCGCCCGCGGGCACGTCGCTCCACGCCAGCTGCGGATTGCGGTTCGCGCCCAGCGTGCAGTGGGTTTTGGCATCGGGCGCGCAGAAGGCATAGTCGGCGGGTATCGCGCCGCCATCGCTGAAACTGCTACTGGATATTTTCATGGCTTCTCCTTTGAAGTGGTAGGCGTAACGTCGAAAAATTATAGCTCGCCCGCCGCCTTGCGCAACACCGCCTCGCGCGCGGGCTTATCCATCCGCGCCAGCGCCTTCACTGTCTCGAAAAACCTCGGCAAATCGTTGCCCTGCTCGCGCAACAGGGCCTCGAACGCCGGCACTTGCTGCGTGTAAATGGACACCGACGCCAGCAGCGCGTTGTTGGGTTTTTGCGCAAACCAGCGGTCATAGCCGGCGAAGCCACCCCACGAGGCTTTTAACTTGCCGTAGTCCGCCTGCATCTCATCGAAAAGCTTCTGCTTGGCCACGCGCCTGTCGCCGGCGGGCAGCGGCTGTTGATACAGCGCATCCAGCCGCTCGCGATAGGTTTGAATCAATGCCACAAACTGCGCGCGGTAGCCCTGCATCCGCATAAACGTCGCGCGGTCCTGCTCGCTGCCGTGTTGGGCGATCCAACGCCGCAGTCCTTCGCGCTCGACTGCCACCGCGAACGATTCATTGAACACGGTATCGTCCTTCACATACACCACCTGATGCGACAACTCGTGAAAAATAAGCCGCGCCAGCTCCACCGCTGGGTAATTCACAAAGGTATTTAACACCGGGTCGGCAAACCAGCCCAGCGTGGAATACGCCGGCACGCCGCCGACGTATACATCGTGCCCCTTGGCCGCAGCCTCGGCGGCGAACGCATCCGCATCCGCCTTGGCAAAATAGCCGCGATAGTTCACGCAGCCCGCCATCACAAAACACCATTGCACCGGCTGCACCGAAAATTCCGGCGCGGCAAACACGTTCCACACCACAAAAGGCCGCTCCAGATCGGCGTAGCGGCGGTAACTTTTATTTTGCGGCAAGCCCAGTTCGGCGCTGGCGAATTCGCGCGCCTTTAATGCCAACGCCAGCTTGTCGCGCAGCGCCTGTGGCGATGCGCTGTCGTTGATCACTTCCGTTATCGGCTTTTCACGACTCCAGAGATTGAGTTGTCCGCGCACCGATTGCGCGTAATAGCCGATTTGCGAGCACCCAAAAATACTTAATAAAAACAAATAGATACAAAACAACCGCAAGTGACGTAGCCGATTCATGCGTGCGCACCGTGTAAAAACCTGCCACGCCGCAGAAACTCACACGCCTGCCCCACGACCCCATTGGACACCACCATTTGCGTGTGTGTCACCGGCAGCACGATGGAATCGCGCGCACCCGGCACCTGCGTCTCGGCAACGCTGACCGTACCATCGTGCGGCGCGGGCAAATCAGGCGCCATCATCACGCCCAGGCCGACACCGCGATTGCCGGCGATCACACCGATGTCGTAGCGCGACAGCGATTCCGGCCGCGCACCGCACAGCCATTCGGCAATCGACGCGCCCACCGCGATGCTGCCGATGCGCACGCGGCACAATCGGCGCGCGGCAAAACTGTCAACGAACGGCGCCCCCAGCAACACTACCCGTCCGATATCGAGCCGGTGAGGCTCGTCCAGCATGCGCGCGATCAGCAGGCCGCCAAGGCTGTGGCCTACCAGATGCAAGGGCCGCGCATTCAGCGTCTGGCAAAAAGCCGCGAGCCGGCGCGCGTTTTCCGCGAGACTCATGCGCACCGAGGGGTAACTGTAGCAATGCACTTCATAACCCGCGTGCGCAATACGCCGCGCCATCCATTGCATCACGGCGCCGTGCATCCACAGTCCGTGTACCAGCACCACCTGTTCGCTCGCAGCCATCAATGCGCCGGTCAGACCGACTTGCCGTCAAAGCGTGTGACGCCCACGTGTGCCAGATGCGCCACATCGCCCCAGGCGATTTCGCGCCAGCCGGCGGCGGTGCGCTCGAAGATATTGAGGCTCGCATTGAGCAGCGGCGCCTCGCGCTTTTTCGCCAACGACAGCTGGCGTGCGGCGCGATGCAGCGTATCGAGCACCAACCCGTGCGTCACCACCACCACGCTCTGCCCCGCGTGTGCCGCGGCGATACGCTCCAGGCATGCTAGACTGCGCTCGAAAAACTGCCGCGGACTTTCGCCGCCGGGCACTGCGTAA
>VFLF01000314.1 GCA_009885185.1 Nitrosomonadales bacterium
GCCGCGATCCGCAATGTCGCAAAGCCCCGTATCGACCAACGCCGGTTCTTGACTCAAGGCGGCATCCTGCCGTTGGATCGCGAGCGGAGGCCCCCGCCGTCTTCATTCGCACTGCGTGCGCCGGTGTCGATTGAATTAAGAGTAACCTGCACCTTGCAGTGCCTTTATGAGGTTTTTTCAAAATATTACGAAGCAGAAGGAGGGCATCATGGCGCTACTCTTCCACCAACCACCGCCGGATCTGTTCTCCTGCGCCAGCATCGCGCTGCCCGTCACACCGCCCGAAACTCAAGCCTAGGCCGGCCATGAAGGCCGCATTTCCAGCCAACGCGTCTCAGCGTCCGGAAACGGCCCGCAGCCGTGCTGCGGGGAAAGGGTCGCCGGAATACACTGCCCTGGCTACCTTCGCGGTTGCACTCCTGGCACTGCTGATCGTTGGCTTTCTCTCGATACGCAGCCTGTTCCAGGTCGGCGAGCAGACGAAACTGGTAGAACAGAGCTATCAGGTCATCGAGCATGCCGAGCGCGTGCTGACAAATGTACTGGATGTTCAGAGCGGGCAGCGTGGCTACATCATCACCGGCTCGGAGGAATATCTGGAAAGTTATGATGCGGCGCGGATTGCGGTGCAGCAGGAAGTACAGCAATTGCGCGGCCTGATTGCGGACGATCCTGTCCGGCAACTCTATCTGGATGAGCTATCGCGATTGGTCGCGCGACGACTGGCTATCGCGCACGAACGTATCGAATTACGCCGCACGCACGACTTCAAGGCTGCGCAGGCGGCCATCGCTGCGGGCGAGGGCAAGCGGGTGACGGACCAGATACGGGCGGCGCGCGACAATATCGTGGCGGAGGAGCGGCGCCTTCTGGCCGAGCGCAGCCAACTGGGGGAAAACCGAGCCCTGACCACACTGGTGTCCGTAGTGAGCTTGGGTGGGTTGGCCGCAGTCATTGTGGGACTGGCCGGCGCCCGTATCCGGCGCATCACTGCCGAACAAAGGCTGACGGCGCATGAACGTGACCGCCTGTTCAACCATGCCCTGGATATGTATTGCATCGCTGGTTTCGACGGCTATTTCAAACAGCTCAATCCGGCCTGGGAGAAAACCCTGGGCTGGAGCAATCCTGAATTGCTGGCCAGGCCCTATCTTGAGTTCGTCCATCCGGACGACCGTGAATCCACCATCCATGCAGCAGGCACACTGGTCGATGGGAGGGAGATCTATAAATTTGACAACCGCTATCTGTGCAAAGACGGCAGCTACAAATGGATTTCCTGGGTGTCGCATCCGGAAATGGAAGAAGAGCTGATCTTTGCGGCAGCGCGCGACATCACGGTCC
>VFLF01000004.1 GCA_009885185.1 Nitrosomonadales bacterium
AGGTCACCGGCGTTGATCTGGTGCGCGCGCAGATACGATCCGCCGCCGGTGAGCGGCAGAGCGATATCCTGCCGCACAAGATAGAAGTCAAAGGCCACGCCATACAGGCGCGCGTCTACGCCGAAGACCCGAAGAATTTTTTTCCGTCGCCGGGTAAACTCAACGTGTTTCGTCCGCCCGTGGATGGCTCGGTGCGCGTGGAAACGGGTTACGGCGAAGGCCGCGACGTGACGCCGCATTATGATCCGATGATCGCCAAGGTGATCGCGCATGCGGCCACGCGCGAGGCCGCCATCGATAAACTGGTTGCGGCGCTGGAGGCCTTTGAGATACAAGGGCTTAAACACAACATCCCCGCGGTGATCACGATATTAAAGTCCGATCAATTTCGCGCGGGGCATGTGCATACCGGGTTGATACCGGAAGTGCTCAAGAAGAAGGTGTAATTTTCAGGGCAATCGAATTGCCAAAGAAGCTCCTGACCCTTCAGGGGGAAGGCTGGGATGGGGGTGGGGTTAGCCGCGAAACGTGAGACGCTACCCCATCCCCACCCTGGCCCTCCCCTTGAAGGGGAGGGAAACCAATTACAGATTTGTGGAACTGAGGAGTTGAAAATGAGCGAAGCACCCGTAGTACGTTTCGATGTCGAAGACGGCATAGGCGTTATCACTGTCGATTACCCCCCCGTGAACGCCCTCGGGCCGGGCGTGCGCGAAGGCATCATTGCCGCTGTCGGGCAGGGCGAGGCGGATCCCAAGGTGAAAGCCATGGTGCTGATCGGCGCGGGCCGCAGTTTTATCGCCGGCGCGGATATCCGCATGTTCGGCAAGCCGCGCCCGGTGTTCAAGCGCGTGAGCTACGACGTGCTGAACGAATCCGGCAAGCCCATCGTCGCCGCGATACACGGCTTTGCCTTAGGCGGCGGGTTGGAGCATGCGCTGGCGTGCAACTACCGCGTCGCGGTGGCGAGTGCCAAGGTGGGGCTGCCCGAAGTGCTGATCGGCATTATTCCCGGCGGCGGCGGCACGCAGCGTCTGCCGCGCCTGATCGGGCCGAAAGCCGCGATGGAGATGATCGTCACCGGTCGCCACGTGCCCGCCGATGAAGCCAAAACGCTGGGCATCATCGATGCCATCGTGCCGGGCAAAGACCTGCGCCGCGAGGCCATCGACTTTGCCAAAACCATCGCCGACAAACGCCCGCTGCCGCGCGTGAGCGAGCGCACCGCCGATGCGAAAGCCGATCCCGGCATGTTCGAGGCGATGCGCAAATCCATCGCCAAAAAAGCGCGCAATCAACAAGCGCCCTATCACGCCATCGCCAGTGTCGAGGCGGCGGTCACGCAACCGTTCGCCGAGGGCATACAGACCGAACAGCGACTGTTCAAGGAACTGGAAAACGCGGATGAAGCCAAGGCGCTGCGCTATGCGTTTTTTGCTGAGCGTGAAGTGGCGAAGGTGCCCGGCGCACCCAAGGACTTCAAACCCGCCGCGGTGAAATCCGCGGCAGTCATCGGCGCGGGCACCATGGGTGGCGGCATCGCGATGAGTTTTGCCGACTTTGGTATTCCAGTGAAAATACTCGATGCCACGCGTGACGCACTCGACCGCGGCATGCAGCGTGTGCGCGACAACTACGCCACCAGCGTCAAACGCGGTAGCCTCGCGCAGACGGAGATGGACAAACGCCTCGCGCTGATCCAGCCGGTCGAGCGTTACGAGGACATCGGCGATGCCGACGTGGTGATCGAAGCGGTGTTCGAGCGCATTGATATCAAGAAGGATGTGTTCACCCAACTCGATGCGGTGATGAAGCCGGGCGCGCTGCTGCTGACCAACTCGTCGGCCATCGACACCGACATCATGGCGAACTGCACCAAGCGCCCTCAGGATGTTGCCGGCGCGCATTTTTTTGCGCCGGCCAATGTGATGAAACTCTATGAAGTGGTGAAGGGCACCAAGACTTCGCTCGAAACCATACTCAGCACGATGAAGGTCGGGCGCGATATCGGCAAAATCAGCGCGGTGGCCGGCACCTGCGACGGCTTTGCCGCCAACCGTAGCCGCGCGCCGTTTGTCACCGAGATGCTGCTGATGCTCGAAGAGGGCGCGCTGCCGGAGCAGATCGACAAGGTGATGGTGGATTTCGGTTATCCCATCGGCCCGTTCGCGGTGAGCGACATGTCAGGGCTCGATATCAGCTACGACACGCGCAAGCGCCGCGCCGCGGCGGACCCGAACTACCGCAAGCTGCATGTGCCCGACCGTTTGGTCGAGATGGGGCGCAAGGGCCAGAAGACCGGCGCGGGCTGGTACCGCTAT
>VFLF01000368.1 GCA_009885185.1 Nitrosomonadales bacterium
ACAAGCCCCCTATCGTGGACAATTTCGCGGTACAAAAGGCGGATGGCGCTGCCATCGCTTTCGAGTGCAATGTCATCTTTTCGCTTAAAGGCACAATGCCGGATGGTCGGAACAACACCGTCGAAATACTCGTCGCCACAATTCCTGCGTCACTGGTTATGAAAGGATATGCGCTCGTCGGGCGCGACAAGAAAAAGGATGCCTACGATATTTACTATTCCGTTAGAAATTATCCCGGCGGGCCGGAACGCCTAGCAGATGACAGTCGGGCGTTGTTAGGCAACGAAATTGCCCGTAAAGGGTTTGGGCATATTGCGAGCAAGTTCAACGCAGCCGACGATTTCGGCCCGCAAACAGTTCGCGCGTTTCTTGCGGAGTCGGCAGCCCTCGGAGAAATGACGCCAGAACAGATACAGGAAGATGCCTATCGGCAAGTGCGCGCATTCCTTTCCGCGCTTGGCATTCTAGGGTAACGATTTTACGGATGAGTCGCTGGCCATTCTCAACATCCCGACTCGGACGGAGCCAGAGTTGACTGCTGGGGCATGCGACGGATTATCAGAACTTGGAGTGCGAACTGGAAAGTAATTTTTCCAGCGCTCCTCCAGATTTGCCGAATGACGTAAGTGATTGATGCTATGCTGTTTTCGTTAGCTAAATGGGCTGGTCTTATATTTTGAATTACTAGAACAGTAGCCGTAGGAGAAACGTAGGAAAAACGTAGAGCTCTCAACGAGTTTCCACGAGGCTATACGAGTGAGGGCGAGCCGTAAATACTGCATTTTATTGATTAAGAGCCACTGAAAATCCGTGTGTCGGTGGTTCAATTCCGCCCTTGGCCACCAATTTATTCCTGCGCGCAGTGCCTCCCGCCAAGCCTTATTGATCCGGCGGCTCCAAGGTATGCCCAAGTTCTGCGCCCACGCTCGAACATTTCGCCCGCAAGAAACGCGCGTAAGCGGCTGTAAATTAAGTGTAAACAACCCCTATCACGGGTAGAATCCTGCTCAGCGGGAGGATACAGTTCTGGTTCAGCCGTGCCGTTCGGTGCGGGTGTTTGGCCGGGCACAACACCACATGTCGTTACCTGCAAATCAAGGTATAGCTTCGCGTACGCCGGCTGAAAAGCGGGACCACGAAGTTTTGCACGTGGACGAAATGGCGCTTATTCAGAGCGTCAGCGTCTATGGACTGCTGGCAAATGCCGCAGCCGCGTTGCTGGTATCCGTCGCGCTGTGGCGGACGGCGGGTGCCACGCATGTGCTGATCTGGCTGGCGTGCATGATGGGGGCGATTGCACTGCGCTATGTGCTGCACCGCGCCTACAGCCGCGCGCAGGACAGCCTCAAGGCGAATGCGAACTGGGGCCGCATCATCACCGGCAGCAATTTCCTGATAGGGTTTGCATGGGGCTGGATTGCGTTCGTGTTTTTCAGCGCATTCAACCCGCCGCACAACGTGGCTTTGCTGGCGGCGATCGCCGTCGCGGCGGCTTCTGCACAGACTATTTCACCGTCGCGCGAATCGTTGACGGCGTTTCTTGCACCCGCGTTGCTGCCGCTGATGGTGCGGCTGGTGATGATAGACCCCGCGGGATTCGCGGCGCCTGCGCTGCTGATATTCACCTTGCTGCTCACGGTGTGGTTCAGCCTGAATCGGTATCGCGCGCGCTTGGCGGCGAGCATTGAGCATTTTGAGCGGCGCAGCGCGTCGGATGCCGCGATGATTCGCGGCGCGGAAACGGCGAACCGCTTGTTCGCCCAGGTAGTGACGGAACGGGAGCGCGCCGAAGCAGAACTGAAAGTGGCCAAGCAGGCCGCCGACGACGCCAATCAGGCCAAGGGGGATTTTCTCGCCTATACCAGCCACGAAATCAGAACGCCATTGAATGCCATCATCGGGTTTTCGGATGTGTTGTTGACCTCGCAGTTGAACCCGACGCAACAGGATTATTCGCGCCGCATCAAGAATGCCGGCACCCGATTGCTTACACTCATCAACGATTTGCTGGATTTGTCGAAGATTGAGGCCGGCAAACTTAACATCGAGTATGCGGATTTCGAGTTGCGGCAGACGCTGGACGAAGTGGTGCAGGAACAGGCGGTGAAGGCGCGCGAAAAACAAATGACACTGGAGTTGACGATAGATGACGACGTGCCTGATGCGCTGGTCGGGGATTCGCTGCGGTTGCGGCAGATCGTGCTCAATCTGATCGGCAACGCGATTAAATTCACGCCGACCCAGGGAAAAGTAACGACGCGCGCGCTAGTGGTCGGCCGTGACGGCGACAAGCCGCGCGTACGCTTCTCGGTGACTGACACCGGAATCGGCATTCCCCCGGAAAAAGTCGGTGCGCTATTTCAACGTTACGCGCAGGCGGATGCCAGCACTGCGCGCAACTACGGCGGAACCGGATTGGGACTGTCCATTTGTAAATCGCTGGTGGAATTGATGGAGGGTTCCATCGGTGTTACCAGCGAATCGGGCAAAGGATCGGTATTTTCTTTCGAACTGCCGTTTACCGTGCGTGCGCATGCGGCGGCGGCCGCGAAATCAGAAGTGGCTGCCGCGGACATTGAAGTTGAGAATGTGAAGATCGAGGGCATGCGCGTACTGGTAGCGGAAGACAACGAACACAATCAACTTCTCATCGAACTATTGCTGAAAAAACAGGGCGTGGAACCGGTGCTGGTCAATAATGGCGCAGAGGCGCTGGAGGACTTGAGGAAGAATAACTATGACCTGGTTTTCATGGATCTGGAAATGCCCGTGATGGGGGGCTTCGAAGCCGTTGCCGCGATCCGCGAAGAAGAAAAGAAAACGGGAACGCGCATGTCGATCGTCGCGTTATCAGCGCACCCTCCGGAAGAACAGCGCGACCCCTGCATAGCGGCTGGTATGGATGACTACTTGATGAAACCCTTCGATGTCAAAGCGTTGCAGGCGACGTTGCGCCGTTTTGCGCCGTCGCGACCTTTGTTGGCTACGTAGAACTTCATTGACCAGGATGCCCAATCATAGTGAAATTTGCGTGGTAGGTAACCCATGAAAGAACAGGTCCCAGTCGAAAAACTCGCGCTTGGCATGTTTGTCGCGGAGTTGGATCGTCCGTGGCTGGAAACAAGATTTCTGATTCAAGGATTCGTGATCGAATCGCAGGAGCAGATACAGGAGTTTCAGCGCTGCTGCAAATACGTCTTCGTGGAGCGCACACTGTCGACCGGCGACCAGTTTCAGCCGGAGGCGGTCGAAAAGCCGTCGATACAGCGCAAGCGTGCCGCTCCGCACGTGCATATACACGACGAAAAAGTATTGACGCCCGATCAACCGAAGGAGGGCTTGGTAGGGACTATCGCGCAGATACTGAAGTCAGCGTTTTCATCCGCGCCGCGTGACGAAGAGGTCGCGCCGCCGCCGGCGAAACCGGTCGCGCCCCGAGAGCCGCGAGTGATCATTTACGAGGACAAGCCCGAAAAATCGAAACCAAAGCCAGTGTCCGCCACGCCGGCGCGCCGCGAGAAGGGCATCAGTGATGAAGAGCGCGAGTATCTGGAGCGCGCAACCGATCCAGCGGCAACGGTAAAAATCTATACTGAAAAGGAGATCGCGGCGAACAGCGGTATTTTCAGCCGTATATCACGGTTGTTCGGCTTGAGCGCCGAGGATAAAAAATACGGTTATCAGGGTAAGGCTGCGGTTGATGTCCCGGTATACACCGACCAAACCTTGATAGAAGAAGAGCTTCCGATGGCCAAGGAAGCTCACGAGAAGGTGCAGGTCGTTGTTGAGGAGGTCATCGCAGACCTCAACAAGAATAAAGATCTTGACCTGGAAAAAGTCGGCGATGCCGTGGGTTGGATGGTTCAGTCGGTGGTGCGTAACCCCGACGGCATGATCTGGCTGGCGCGGCTGAAAAGCGTCGACGCCTATACCTACGATCACGGACTTAACACGGCGATCTATCTGATTGCGTTCGGGCGGCATCTCGGCCTGCCCGAAGACCAGTTGCAAACGATTGGAACCGTCGGCCTGATGCAGGATGTAGGCAAGATAAAACTGCCGAAAACGCTGCTGGACAAGGCGGAAAAACTGACGCCGGCCGAGCTTAAAATTTTCCAGACCCACGTTGCCTATAGCACCGATATCATACGCACCTCGAAAGAAGCGACGGAAACCCTGCTTGGTGCCGTGTCCCAACACCATGAGCGTTTCGACGGCAGCGGATATCCAAAGGGGTTGCGCGGAGAACAGATTTCGTTGCTGGGCGGTATGGCGGGCCTGGTGGACAGTTACACCGCCATGATCAGCGCACGGCCCTATGCCCAGCCGATGTCGGTGCAGCAGGCGCTGCACGACCTGTACGGCACGCGTGGCCAGGCATTCAAATCGGAAATGGTAGAGGAGTTCATTCAGTGCGTGGGCGTATTCCCGGTCGGCAGCCTGGTGGAACTGAATACCGCCGAGGTCGCGGTCGTGGTGTCGCAAAACCGTTCGCGGCGATTAAAGCCGCGCGTCATGCTGGTGCTCGACTCGCAACGGCAATCGTTCGCCAATCCGGTCATGCTGGAACTGATTTACGATCCGCCCACGCCATCGGGCGAGCCCTACCGCATCGTGCGCGGATTGCAGGCGGGGCTGTACGATTACGATCCCAAGCAGACGCTGGACGTGCTGATGGAGGGCAAGTAGCTTCACCGCTCGGTGAGGTGTGGCTGGCGCGACTCGCGGTTGTTATGACTTGTCCGATTGCAGGATCGCAAATCCTGCCTGCAGCGCCTTTTCAATGCGCGCTTTTTCGGTGGCGATGGACTCATCCGTCCATTCCCAGAAACCGTGCTTGGCTTTCATGCCGACATGACCGCGTTCCACCATTTCCTTGAAGAACGGCGGCGGCGCGGTTTCGTTGTGCAAAAGCGGATAGAGCGAGGTGGACACAGCATAGTGCGTGTCCCACCCCGACATTTCCTTTTGCCGGAACGGGCCGCAGGCGACGAAGCGAAAGCCGAAGCCCTGGCGCACGGCGGTATCGATACCCTCCGCCGTGGTCACGCCGTCGTGGATCATCCACATCGCCTCGCGCATCAGCGCCAGTTGCAGCCGATTGCCGACAAAGCCCGGCACGTCCTTGTTGACGCGGATCGGCGCCTTGCCGACATCCTTCATGATTTGCTCAAGCCGTGCCGCGACGGCGGGGTCGGTGGTATCGGCGCTGACCACTTCCACCAGCGGCACCAGGTGCGCGGGCATGAAAAAATGCAGGCCCGCCACGCGCGCCGCGGTCTTTAGCCCCTGACCCACCGCACCGATGAGAAAGTTAGAGGTGTTGGTGGTGATTGGCGTATCGGGCCGCACCAGTGTTTCAAGCTGCGCGAACAATTTTTGTTTCAGCGGCAGGTTTTCGGTGACGGCTTCGATCACCAGGTCGATATCCTTCCACGCTATGTCTTCCAGCCGCGCGTAGGTGGTCACGTTGCTCGCGCAAGCCGCGTCAGCATGCAGTTTTTGCAGTCCCGCGTTCAGCCGCGCGCCGAGCGCATCGCGTGTTTTTTGCGACGGACTCATGACGTGAACCCGCCAACCCTTGGCTGCGAAAACGGTGGCGATATCGCCGCCCATGATGCCGCCGCCGACGATGACTACGTGTGATGCATGAGACATTCCGAATACTCCCGTTGCAATTGAATAAAGGCGCGACAAAACCACGAAAAAATAGCGCAGAGGCCTGCGCTATTTTATCAATAAAAACAAATACTTATGTAGATTGAGTGCCGTGCTACTTAACCCGCGTCGCGCTCCACTTGCCGGCGGCGGCGCCTTTGATCGCGCCTTCCATGCGGTCACCGGACACGCGCCCGCTGTATTCGCGACCGTCCACGGTGAAAGCAATTGCGTCGCCGCGCAGGTTGGCGCCGGTGATCGCCTTGCCGCCCGAGGCGCCTTCGATTTTCTGAAAAGTTTGCTTGAGCGTGACATCGCCACTGCCCTCAATGCGCCAAGTGCCGTCTACTTTGGCAGGCACGATCCACAGGTAAGCAGTGCGACCTTCGACGTTATCGGTTTGATCGGCCTCCCATTCGCCCATGGTAAACGCGTGCGACACCACGCGCGTGCCGGGCTTCATGTTGAGGACGGTGGGGCGCAGTTTCAGATTCAGGCTCGGTAGCAGATACATCGTCAGCACCGTGGCCTTGCTGAAGTCGGTCTGAAAAATATCGCCCTGCACGAATTCGGCGCGGCCACCGATGGCCGCAGCCTCTTTTGCGGCGGCGCGCTTGGAATATTCCACCATGTCCGGGTTGTACTCAATGCCCAGCGCCCGAATGCCGCGCTTGGCGGCGGCAATCACCGTTACGCCGTCGCCGGAGCCGAGATCGACCACGTAATCGCTGGTGGTGGCCTTGGCCATGTCGAGCATTTTATTCACCAGCGCCACCGGCGTGGGCACCCAGATTACGTCCTTGCCCTCCTGGCCGACGGAGGGGGTGAAATCCTTGTTTTGCGCCTGCGCCGTGGCGGTAAAGCCCACTGTCGCGGCGAATGCCAGTGCTACTGAAAGTTTTTTCCAAATCACGTGCATGACGAACCTCGCTGATTGATTGAACGGATACTGCCTATGGGACGAACGGAACGGGAATAAGTATTATGCCCTAACGCTTCAGGGGGACATCCGAGTACATCACTTTCCGCCGCCGTCCACCGCCGCGCCCGATTGCGTCAGTGCGGCAATATCGGCGTCCGAATAGCCGGCTTCGCGCAGTATCTCGGCGGTTTGCTGCCCGATCAGCGGCGCCGGCAGAAAATCCTTCCGCGCGCCACGCGACAGTTTATTTGGCAGCTTCATGTTGATGATCTTGCCCTCGGTGGGGTGTTCGATGGTCTCGAAGAAGCCGATATCCTTCAGATGCGGGTCTTCCATGATCTGATCGAGTGTCTGGAACGGCATGGCCGGCACGTCGGTGCGGTCGAAAATATCGATCCACTCGGCGGTGGTTTTTTGCTTGAGACCTTCGGCGCGGGTGGCGAAATACAGCGCGGTGTTTTTAAAGCGCGCGGCCACGCTGCACAAACGCGGATCGGTTTTCAATTCCGGTTTGCCGAAGGCATCGAACACCGCGAAGGCCTGCGCGTCGGTGTTGGCGGAAATGCAGATATAGCCGTCCTTGGTGGGCAGAGGGCGCGATTGCGGATCGACCAGGCGCGGGTCGCCCATCTCGCCGCCTTTTTCACCCGCGGGCGGCACGAAGGTTCTCTGATACATGTGCTCTTCGAGCGTGGCCTTGACCATGTTTTCGAACATCGGCAGCTCTATGGCTTGTCCGTGGCCGGTTTTCTCGCGGTGATACAGCGCCATCAAAATCATCTGCACCGCGATCAACCCCACCGTGCGGTCGGCCACCACCATCGGCAGATAACGCGGTTCGCCGGTCGCCATCTGATACAGCGCGGCAAAACCGGCCGAGCCCTGAATGATCGAATCGTACGCGGGTTTATCCTTGTAGCGGCCGCCCTGACCGAAGCCATACATGCCGCAGGTGATGATGTTCGGATTGGCCTTGCACACATCGTCGTAAGTGAGCTTCAGCCGCTTCATCGCCGGCGGCCGCATATTCCACACCATTACATCGGCAGTAGCGAGGATTTTCATCAGCGCGTCGTACCCGCCGGGTTTCTTGAGATCGAGCGCGATGCTGCGCTTGTTGCGGTTCAGGTGCAGAAACTTGCTCGACATGTTGGGGTTGCGCCCCTTGCCCGCGAGCGAGCGCACGATGTCACCCGAGGGCGCTTCCACCTTGATCACATCCGCGCCGTGGTCGGCCATGATCTGAGTGCAAAGCGGGCCTACCACCACCGAGGTCAGATCGACAATGCGCACGCCCTCCAGCGGCCCGCCGGCCATTACACAAACTCCGCAGTGGCGCTCATGGCCAGTGCGCCGGTGTCATCCTGTGCCCACAGCGTGGCGCTTTTGCCGTCGGCCGCCGGCTCGCCGCACATCGTGATCGGCCGGTTGGCAAACATCGGGCGCACATTGCGCGAGCTGATGAACTTGATGCCGGAATTCGCGTGCGTGCGCGCCAGCTCGTAGGCCAGCAGTGTGGTCAGTCCGCCGTTCATCACCAGCCCTGGATAACCTTCAGTTTGGGTCACGTACGGGTAATCGTAGTGGATGCGATGGCCGTTAAACGTCAGCGCGGAGTAGCGGAACAACATCACCTCGTTGGGCGTCACGATGTTTTTCCACACCGCCGTGCCGGGTACAGGTTGTGCCGGGGCGGGCGGCGCGTTCGGGTCGGGCTCCTGGCGGTAAACGATGTCTTGTTCCTCGCTAATAGCCAAGCCACGCGGCGAGGTGATATCAGTTTTCACCATTACAAAAACCATTTGCCCGCTGCGTCCGGTCTTGATGGTTACGTCCTTGATGGTGGAGACGCGTGTCACTTCATCGCCGATACGCAGCTCGCCCATGATCGTGGTGCGCTTGCCCGCGAACATGCGGCGCGGCAGCGGCACTGGCGGCAGAAAATCACCACGTGCCGGGTGCCCGTCCGGCCCGCACTGCGAGGTGCGCACGATGCGCGGGAACAGCAGTGAGTGCCAGCCGATAGGCAGCACGTCGCCTGCTTTCGGCATCGGATCGTTGCGGTCCAGCGTCGCCGATAGGCGCTCCACAAACGGAATGGTGACGTAATCGACGCTGGACTCTTGCTCGCCGATCCATTTTTTCAGATTCTCCAGTTCGATGCTCATAGCGCGCCTTGTAAAAATAGTATTTAAAAACAGATACTTATATTATTTCAACGCGCGCACCAACGTCATCAGCTCGTCCACGTTCGCCAGCGTCTCAAGGCTATCCACTACGGCCATCACGCGATCTGCCGCGCCTTTATCGAGCACGCGTTTCGCACACGAGTGAAATTTTTTCACGCGCTGCTCGCGAGTGAGCGGAGAACCCACCCAGCCAGAAAGTTTATCAACACGCTGTTTCAACACGCGGCCATCGGTGAGCGTCACCGTCATGTCGATGTGCATGCGGTCAAAATCGTTGGGAATGTTGTCGTCGAAATGCAGCGCCACCTTCGGCAGCAGCGCCGCCACATCCGGCGCGAAACGCCGCTCGTTGTTAAAGGAATCGACAGTGATTTCGCCATCGAGCAGTGCCACGGTGGTGGTGTATTGCACGCTGAATTTTCCATCCAGCCCCGTCTCCGGCTGCGGGCGGTTCACGTATTCAAAGCGCGGAAACACCACATCCACTTTCGCGATTTGTTCCGGCTTGATCTGATATTGCTCGCGCAGCATCAGCGCCGCGTCAATCGGGCGATGGGTGAAATAATTCGAGGGATGTTTTTTAAAGCCCACGCCGGGATCGACCATGCGAAACGGCGCGCCGAAGTTGTCAATGAGCAACCGCGGCTCGGCGTTGCCGAATAAAAAGGTATCGAAAAACCCTTTCGGCCCGAACACGTCCGCGCTGCCGGTAAAACCCATTTTTGCCAGCACCGCGCACTCCACGCCCATGCGCGCCGCGTGGCCGGAATGCGACGATTTGGTCATGCTGCCGGTGTTGATCGACAGGCTGCCCGCGCGCGAACCCGCGATGCCGAACGCCATCAACATCTGCTGGCGATCCAGATCGAGCATTTTCGCCGCCGCCGTCACCGCGCCGAACTGCCCGGTAGTGCCGGGCTTGTGAAAGCCCGACCCGGTTTCCAGCCCCGTGGACGCCATGCGCATGCGACCCTGCACCTCAAACGCAGCGACGATGGCCTCGATCATTTTGCGGCCACCGAGGTTGTGATGTTCGGCGATTGCCAGTATCGCGGGTAGCGTCGGCGACGTCGGATGGTTCAGCGGGTACCAGGTGTTGTCGAAATCCAGCGCGTGCGCCATGGTGCCGTTGGCGAACGCCGCGTTCTCCATCGAGGTCTTGAAGCCGCCCGCGATCACCGTTGCCTGCGGGTTGCCGCCGCTGTCCTTCACATACTGCGTGACAATACGTCCGAGGCCCAGCGGCTCGGTCGTTCCCGCGAGCATCACCGCGATGCCGTCGAGCGTGACCTGCTTCGCCATGTCGATGGCGGCGGCAGGTAGCGATTCGTATTTGACGGCGAGAAT
>VFLF01000950.1 GCA_009885185.1 Nitrosomonadales bacterium
GCTATCACGTGGTGTGGAACGTCACCCCCGCGCTGCATACGCCGCTGATGTCAGTGACCAATGCCATATCGAGCATCATTCTGGTGGGCGCGATGCTGGCCGCCGGGCCGGCGGAGGCTGACTGGGGTGTATGGGTGGGCGCGGTGGCGGTGGTGCTGGCGGCGGTCAACGTGTTCGGCGGCTTTCTGGTGACGCAGCGCATGCTGGAGATGTTCAAGAAAAAAGAACCCAAAAAATCGGAGGCGAAGTAAATGCTCTCCGGTAATCAGGTTGCACTGGCGTATCTCGTCGCTTCGGTATTTTTCATCCTGGCGTTAAAAGGCTTGTCGTCGCCGCTGACCTCGCGGCGCGGCAATTTGTTCGGCATGATCGGTATGGCGATTGCGGTCGCCGTGACGCTAACGCTCACCAAGAACTGGGTCATCATCATCGGCGGCATCGCGCTTGGCGGCGCCATCGGCGCAGTGGTGGCGCGCAAGGTGCAGATGACGGCGATGCCTGAACTGGTGGCTTTCATGCACTCGCTGGTGGGCATGGCGGCGGTGCTGATCGCGATTGCCGCGGTCAACAACCCGTTCGCCTTCGGCATCGTCAAGGCGGCGGGCGAGGCGATCCCGCTGGGCAACAAACTGGAGCTCTTCATCGGCACCTTCGTCGGCGCGATGACCTTCTCCGGCTCGGTGATCGCGTTCCTCAAACTCTCCGGGCGCATGAGCGGCGCGCCCATTGTGTTCAGCGGGCAGCACATGCTCAATTTGCTGATGGGTTTGAGCATGTTCGGTTGCGGCCTGTGGTTCTTCATGAGCGGCGGCACCAACTGGCATGCCTTCATCGCCATGACCGTGATTGCCTTCGTGCTCGGTTTTCTGATCATCGTCCCCATCGGCGGCGCCGACATGCCGGTGGTGATCTCGATGCTGAACTCCTACTCCGGCTGGGCGGCGGCGGGCATCGGCTTCTCGCTCAACAACCCCATGCTCATTATCGCCGGCTCGCTGGTGGGCAGCTCCGGCGCGATCCTGAGTTACATCATGTGCAAGGCGATGAACCGGCCGTTCCTGTCGGTGATCCTCGGCGGCTTCGGCACCGACTCCGGCGCGGCTGCGGCGGGGGACGGCGTGCAAAAAACCCACCGCAGCGGCAGCGCGGATGACGCGGCCTTCCTCATGAGTAACGCCGATTCGGTCATCATCATTCCCGGCTACGGCCTCGCGGTGGCGCGCGCGCAACACGCCGTCAAGGAGCTCGCCCACAAGCTGCGCGAAAAAGGCGTCACCGTCCGCTTCGCCATCCATCCGGTGGCGGGCCGCATGCCCGGCCACATGAACGTGCTGCTGGCCGAAGCAGAAATCCCCTACGATCAAGTGCTGGAGATGGACGAAATCAATAGCGACTTCCCCACCACCGACGTGGTGCTGGTACTCGGCGCCAACGACGTGGTGAACCCCGCAGCCAAAACACCCGGCAGCCCGATCTTCGGCATGCCGATACTCGAAGCCGACAAAGCGCGCACCGTGATGGTGGTCAAGCGCTCTATGGCGGCGGGTTATGCGGGGCTGGATAACGATCTGTTTTACATGGATAAAACCATGATGGTGTTTGGTGATGCGAAGAAAGTGGTGGAGGATATGGTGAAGGCGGTGGGGTGATTTTTGCGTCTACCGAGTTTTACAAATGAACAAGGGCCGCGAATGCGGCCCTTTTACATTATCAATTGCTTTTAGTGCGGCTTGTTGTTCTGCTCGCCCCAGCCGGTGGTTTTGGCGCCTTCGGTAGCGATCAGCACGTAGGCCATGACGCATGGAATGGTGCCGCGATTGGCCCAGTTGTGATTGGTGCCGAGCTGAATCACCACGTCGCCCGGTTTGAGCAGCACCGAGCCTTCTTCCATTTCCATCCACATTTCGCCCGAGATGCAGATCGCGTAATCCACGGAATCGGTGCTGTGCCAGCGCGCGATGTTGCCCGGCGCGTAAACACCGAAGCGGAACACCGAGCCGCCGGCGAGGCTGGTGCCGAGTTCCCAGTTATTCGGGTCATCGGTCGCGGTTTCAGCGGGCAGTTTTTTGGTGGCCCACAGCGGCACGTTGTCAAAGCCGGGGCGCAGGTTCTTTTGATCGATGGCGCTGTCCCATTTGATGCAGCTCTTGCCATCCTTGGTGAAGCCGGTTACCACTCTGCGAAATGCCATTTCAAGTATTCTCCGTTGGTTAAAATTCGAGTCGGGCATGAATGCCGCGTCGCCCAGTATATTACAGGCGGCTGGCAATCCGCCGTTGACCGCCATAAACTGGCGGGACATGCATCGAGGGAGTCGTCGTGATGAAGGCATCAAAGAAGAAAACGGTTGCACGGAAAACCCGCGCTCCCGCGCTCACCAGGCTCAAACAAAAATACGGCGACCGCGCCATCGATGGCCTGGCCCGCGTGCACCCGGATCACGTGGCCGAGCATATCGAGTGGTGCGATGCGCTGGACCCGCATTTCACCAAGCTATGGCTCGACTTCACCTATGGCGGCATGACCGGGCGCGGCATACTCGATGAGCGCAAGCGTTGCCTGATACTGGTGGGCCAGTTTCTGGTGATGGAAGATTGGGATCAGCTCGCGGTGCATATACGCAATGCGCTGCGGCACGCCACGCCGCGCGAGGTGCTGGAAGTGTTGTTGCAGGCCACGGTGTATCTGGGCTATCCGAAAATCATGCGCGCCACGCGTGTGTTTACCAAGGTCGTCAAGCAATTGGGACGCATGAAGGAGATTACCGGCACGCAGATGCCGATCACCGGCCACCCGGCCAAACGCTCGCTCGCCGCCGAGCGCAAGACTTGGGACGTCAGCGCAAAAGAGTGTCCGCGACAGGAGGAGTTGCTGCGCAAATTCGGCTGGGAGGGTTTAAGCACCGGGTTTCGTTTGCAGCCCAGCCATCATCATAAAACCGTCGAGCAGCTTGAGCGTGTGGATGAGCACTTCCTCAAGCTGTGGCTCGATTACATTTATGCGGGCATGTACACGCGCGGCATATTGGACGACCAGACGCGCATCTTGTGCGTGATCGGCGAGCTGATGGTGATGGGCGAATTCATTCAGGCCGAAAATCACATCCGCAACGCGCTGACGCACGGCGCGACGCCGCGCGAAGTGATGGAGGTGGTGCTGCAATCGACGATTTACGTCGGCATGCCGCGCTTTGTGCGCGTGGTGGCGCTGGTGGAGCGCGTGCTTAAGGAATTAGGGCGGCTGGATGAACTGACCAGCACGCAGTTGCCGCTGCCCGTGACCGGTTAGTCACCGGCTGCTAACCACTACCCACTGATCGGAATATTCGCCTCGCGCACCACGCGTTTCCACTTGGCTACGTCGCTCTTGATGCGGTCGCTAAATTGCGCGGGCGGGCCACCGGCCGGCTCCATGCCTTCGTTCTCGAACCACTTTTGCATGGGTTCGGTTTTCATGATGCGCGAGACTTCGTTGTTCCAGCGCGTGACGATGGTTTGCGGCAGCGCCTTCGGCCCCCACATGCCGTACCAGTGTACGACTTCGTAGCCGGGCACGGTTTCGCTGATCGAGGGCACGTCGGGCAGCGCGCGCCAGCGTTTGGCCGGCGTGACGCCGATGGGGCGCAGGCGTCCGCTGCGGATGTGCGGAATGGCGGGCACCATGCTGCTGAAGCTGGTATGCACTTCCGCGGCCAGCAACGCGTTCATCACCGGCCCCGTGCCTTTATAGGGTATATGCGTCAGCTTGACCTTGGTTTCGAGCATGAAGAGTTCGCCCGCCAGATGCCCAAGACCGCCGGTGCCTGATGAGCCGAAGTTGAATTTGCCGGGACTGGCGCGCGCGGCGTCGATGTAATCCCGGATGGATTTAATGGGTGACGCGGGGCTCATGGTCACCACCAGCCCGGTTTCGCCGATGAGGATGATGGGCTTGATGTCGGTGACGGAATCATAGGGCAGCCGATGCAGCGCGGCGTTGGAGCCGTAGCTGCCCGATACCAGTATCAGCGTATAGCCGTCGGCTTGCGCGTTGACCACTAAGCCCGAGCCGAGAGTGCCGCCGCCGCCGGGACGGTTGTCAACGATAATGGGTTGGCCCCAGGCTTCGTGAATTTGCGGGCCGATCAGCCGCGCCAATATGTCGGAACCGCCGCCGGGGGAGAAGGGCGTGACCACGCGGATGGGCCGGCTGGGATACTTGTCCTGTGCGTGCGCCAGCGTGGCACCGCACACCAGCGCGGCGGCGGACAGGGCTTTAAGGGCGGGCATCAACATGCGGAGTTTTCCTCTTAAAAATCAGACGGCGACGGCCACGGCACAAACAAAATCAGGAATTCATTGCGTTAGTATACAAACTTCAAGCGTAACGAAGGGAATGCGAATATGGATTTGCAACTGAAGGGAAAAACGGCGCTGGTGACGGGTGCAAGTCAGGGATTAGGCAAGGCGATTGCCGTCGGCCTTGCGATGGAAGGCGTGCAGGTGGCGATTACCGCGCGGCGGCGCGAGTTGCTGGAAAAAACGGCTGCCGAGATTGTGCAAAAAGGCGGCCTGCAGCCCGTGATTATCGTCGCCGATTTGTATCCGGAAAACGCGTCCGACGATATCGCCGCGCAGGCATTGAAGGCCATGGGCCGCGTGGATATCGTCGCCAACTCGGCGGGCGGCAGCCGACCCCTGCCGCTGGATGGTTCCAAGCAAGCGTGGCTTGAGGGCATGACACTGAATTTCTGGCGGCTGCGCGAGCTCACGCACGCGCTGCTGCCCAGCATGATCGAGCATAAATTCGGCCGCGTGATTAATCTCACCGGCACGCGCGAGCCGCGCAACCTGAATGCCGCGCACGCGGCCAAGGCGGCGGTGCATGTGTGGTCGAAGGGGCTGTCAAAAGTGGTGGCGAAAGACGGCGTGACGGTCAATTGCCTGCAACCCGGCAAGCTGCGCAGTGAGCAAATCGACAAACGCATGCCCACCGAAGAGGCGCGACGTGCGTGGGCGAAAAAAGAAGTGCCGATGGAGCGCGTCGGCGAGCCGGAAGAGTTGGCGGATCTGGCGGTGTTTCTGGCGTCGCCGCGCGCCGGCTATATTTCGGGCAATGTCATCGCAGTGGACGGAGCGGCGCGCTTCTTTGCGTTCTAGACGCAACACAACGCTGCATCGAGCATCCATTGGGTCGGGCATGAACCGTAGCGGTCGAGTCCATTTGTGGTGAGCATTTTGAATTTGCCTTGATTGACCAGACAAACCACGAGGGAACTCGACCGCCGCAGAAGTACTTACTGCTGTTTGTAGAACACGTACTTGGCCTGATATCCGACCTGTTGCTTCGTGCCTGCGGTAGCGGCGTTACAAGCAGCGGACGGCGCTACGCCGCCTTTGGTTTCGAGGCGCTGAATATAAGTCACGCCCGTCATTGCTCCCATGCCCATGGCCGGATCGGCTTTTACCAGTTGCAGCGGAATGTTGCCCGGTGCTGCGGGCGCTACCGCGACTTGCTTGCCGGTGACTTTGGAGCCGTCCATCGCCTCCCAGGTCGGGCCGCCGTAGTATTTGCCGATGAATTTTTGCTGCATGTCCCGCAGGGTAGCCACGGGCGTAACGAATGCCCACTCAAATGCGCCGGCCATGTCTTTCTTCTCGCGGCACTCGTAGGTGATTTCGCCGGCACCCACGGTTTCCAGCGTTTGCGCGTGGCCCGTTGGCACGCGTACGGGTTCAGGCAGCGTGGCATTGTCCACCGCGGCGAAGCTGGTACCGGCGGCGGCCAGCATAAGGGCAACTGAAATGGATTTGATCATGGTGTTTCCTTTTATGGGGTAGTGGTTGAATGAGTACCAAATAGCGGCGTCTCATCAGGCACTACCCATGGGGAACACGGATGGATGCAGAACGCTGAAAAGAATTTTCAGCGTAATCCCTAGCGAATATTCATCGCCACGGTACGACCGACGTACAGAATCGGCCCGGTCGGTCGGCCGATGGTGGAGCCGCCTTCCGGTTCCAGCGTGAGTTCGAACAATTGTTCGCGTTCCAGCGTGGGCAGGCGCGCCACGTCGATTTCGGTGGCGCGGTCTGGCGGCACCAGCCCGAGCGATGTCGGCCCGCTGGCGCCTTGCGCCTTGGTCCAGAACTGCAACACTTTTTGCGGCGCGACCACGGTGGTGCCCAGTGGTGTCAGGCGCAGTTTTCCGCCGGCGGATGCTTCGACGATCCAGCCCGCGTCATTTTTCTCCGGGCTTTGCAGCACGGCAACGTAGCGTACCGTCTCGGGCGCAGTGGGCGGTGCAATCAATTTCAACGCCAGCACCACCGCAAGCATGGACGCCGCGACCGCGCCGAAGCGCCAGAAACTCAGGCCTTGCCACCAACGCTGTGCCACTGCCGGGCGCACCAAGGCGGTGCTGCGCTCGATGCGCTTCCACACCTCAGGCGACGGCTCCACCGGATCAAGTATGCGCGTCATGGGCAACAGCTTGTCCTGCCAGTAGTAAACCTCCTGTTGCAGGGCGAATTCGCGCGTCATCGCATGCTCGAATGCCGCGCGTTCATCCGCGGGCAGCGAACCGATGACATATTCGGCAGCGATGGCGGAACGCTCTGCGGGGTCGGTCGGCATCATGACAGGCATTCCTTCAGCGCAGCGAGTCCGCGGCGTATCCATGATTTGACGGTGCCGAGCGGCGAGCCGAGTTGCGCAGCCACCTGCTCGTGTGAATAGCCGTCGACGAACGCCAGCATGACGGCGTGCCGGCGTTGTTCCTCGAGCCGCTCCAGACACTGCGCAAGCGCGCGTTGCTCGGCGGATTGATCTTCGGTATGCCAGGCGGCGTGGGCTTCAATCAGCTCTTCGTAGCGCTCGTCTTCGCGTTCAGGCGAGGCGCTCAGACTTCGCAGCGCGTTGAGCGCGCGGTGCCGCACCACGGTGTAAATCCAGCCACGCGCTGAACCGAGTCCGGGGTTGTAGGTGCCGGCCTTGTTCCAGATCTGCAAAAAGGCATCGTGCAGAATCTCCTCGGCAAGTTCGCGCCGCCGCACCAGCCGCAGCACCACCGCCATCAGCCAGCGCCTCTCGCGTTCGTAAATCGCGCGCAGGGCGAATTGATCGCCTTGCGCGCAACGCGCGAGCGCGGCTTCAAAATCGAGCGGCAGATTGCCGTTATCGGTATCGGTCATGGCGTGTGGCTCGTTGATCTTGCCGAATACTACACGGCGCATGGGCGTTTGGATGCACGACGCGAATGCGTGATTATCATAATATAGTTAATAAATACAGATACTTATGAAATTATTGCCATTCAGGCACAATATCCGGCTCGGGCGAAAAGGTGGATTATTCTACGAATCCGAATTGCTGAAGCGCGCGGCACGTTTACTGCATGGAGGCGCGAACATCTGTAAACAGGCAATTGAATCAGAACGCATGCAAGAACGCCAAGTTTGCCGCGATCAGCGTCTGAAGATTGGAGGGGCCCGCGGTAAAGCCCAGCGCCTTGGCCCAGCTTTGGCTCCATTGGGCCGTGGCACGTTTTGGCGCGATACTCCTTTACCGGAAAAAGGGGTTTGCACCTCTATAAAGTTTGAGGTTACGATTCCTGTTGAAAGATCCCGTCGCATTGCGCATTGCTACTATACAAACACTTTGGTTGCGCCTCGTGAAATTTCGCAAGCTTCCTCCGTTAAACGAACTCGCCGCATTTGAGGCAATCGCGAGACATAAAAGCTTCACCAAAGCAGCTACTGAACTCTTTCTGACTCCGAGCGCAGTAAGTCAGCGATTGCGGCAATTAGAAAAGAATCTCGACGCACAGCTGTTTGTCCGAACCCGGCGTTCGGTCCAGCTCACAGCCCATGGCTCGCGTTACTTGGGCGCCGTACGTGATGCGCTTTCGAAGCTTGCACTGGCTACAGATAGCTTTTCCGAAACTGGAACCAAGTGCCTTCGTCTCGGTGTTGTGCCGGCATTTGCCAGCAATTGGTTGATTTACAGATTGCGGGCATTTCATCAACAGTTTCCAAACATCGATCTTGATATTCAATCAGCGGTTGCGATGGCCAAAATCGAGGCTGGCGAGGTTGATATCGCGATACGCTGGGGAAAAGGAAGCTGGCCTGGTTTGAAACAATTTAAACTATTTACAGATGAGCTGTTGCCCGTTTGCAGCAAGGCCTATTTGAAGAAAGTGGGGAGGCTTCGATGTCCAGATGACCTGCGAAAAGCGGTTCTCCTGAAAAACGCGATCCAGCCGTGGAAGCGCTGGTTTGAAGAGGCAGGCCTGGACTGGCCGGAGCCCGTGCATGGACCGTCATTTAGCGACAGCACTCTCGCATTGCAAGCGGCTGCGGACGGCCATGGCGTCGCACTTGGGCGGCGAATACTGGTTGAGCATTTGCTGGAGCAGGGAACTCTGGTGCAACTGTTCGATATTCGCGCGGCTATCGAAGAGGCATTCTTCGTGGTTTACCTGAAAGATTCGATGCAACGTGCGGAGGTTATGGCGTTCATCGATTGGATCAAGTCCACCGCGGAGGAGGAGCAACGCACGTCAAAATCCCGTCCGGCAAGCAGACAAACGCGATAATGATAGACGGGAAATAAGTCGCCTCGATTGCGGCGCGATCGCGAAGGTCTGTTGTGCCCTGTTGCCGAATTCAAAATAGTTCCCCTTTGTCCTTTTACTTGTTATTCAATTGAACAAGAGTGGTAAGGAAATTTCATAACCACTTCGCTTGACTACACGGCACCCAAGCTGGATCATCGCGCCTGTGGTAATTCTCCTTTAAGGGATTGCCAGCCGGGTTAGCCGCAGTCACCCGGTCCGCAAAGCACGATGCCTGTGTCCAAGACTGCTCCATTTCCATCTGGAAAAAGGAGTAGACACGTGGACAACAGAAGCGCATCAATCCCAGCCGCGGAAACGCCTGACTCGCAGTCAAGATCTGTCGCGTTACGCACCGGACTCCAGTTAACGGGGTCGATACCTCCAACATTGTTGAGAATTTCAGTGCCCCATATGCTGGCAATTGCAGGGGTGATACACACAATTAGTGGTTATATATCCCGCCGTGCAGATGTGCCGTCTCATGCGAATTGTGCATGGCCGAAATTACGCAAGGCCATTACCGGCGCAAGTCTCATGTTGACTCTGGCGCTGTGCGGTTGCTGGGACGACGGCAAGGTGTTGATCGACTTGCAGGATAAGATGTATCCAACAGGCCTAGATCATTGGCCTGCGCGGAAAGTGGTGCTCTTCGGCACTTTTTCGGGAAACATCTACAGCATTCAGGAAGACGGCACGCGCGTTGCGAAGCTCATGGATGTCAGGACATCCGATTGCTCACGCGTAACACGCTTGCGCATTGATGAGACGCGCAACCGGCTATGGATTATGAGCGCCGCAGGCATCTGTATTTACAACCTTCAGTCCCTGCAAATGA
>VFLF01000405.1 GCA_009885185.1 Nitrosomonadales bacterium
GGACAGCGGCACGAGCTGCCCGGTGGGCGCGTTCGGGTTGGGGAAGATGATGCCGCCGTTGGGTCTTAAATAATCCGCCACGTCGATTGCAAATTTGTCGTTCAGCGGCACCTGCTCGTAGGCAATGGCGTACAGCCCGCAATACACCGGGTAAAAACTGTAGGTGATGTCGGGGAACAGAATAGCTGCGTCGTGTTTGAACAACGCCATGAACACATGCGCCAGCACTTCATCCGAGCCGTTACCAACGAATATGTTTTCGGCTTTCAATCCGTGGCGCTTGGCAATCGCCGCGCGCAGTTTGTCGCTGCCGGGATCGGGATACAGGCGCAACGTGTCACCGACTTCAGCGCGCAAGGCATCGAGCACGCGCTTGCTCGGGCCGTACGGGCTTTCGTTGGTGTTGAGCTTCACCAGGTTGGGCAGCTTCGGCTGCTCGCCGGGGACGTAGGGCGTGAGGCCGTGTACGACCTTGCTCCAATATTTGCTTGAGCGAGTCACGTCGCACCCAAAGAAACTCCTTCCCCCGCTTGCGGGGGAAGGTTGGGATGGGGGTGGCGTTCAAACATTGCCCCCATCCCCACCCTAACCCTCCCCTTGAAGGGGAGGGAACTCGTAGCGTAGCGACTCATTTCGGTATCCGATATTCCGCCGAAGCCGCGTGCGCGGGCAGACCCTCGCCACGCGCCAGTTCCGCTGCAATTTCGCCGAGCTTCACCGCGCCCTCGCGCGACACGTTGATGATGCTCGACCGCTTCTGAAAATCATACACGCCCAGCGGCGATGAAAAGCGCGCGGTGCGCGAGGTGGGCAGTACGTGATTCGGCCCGGCGCAATAATCACCCAGCGCCTCGGACGAATACCTGCCCATGAAAATCGCGCCGGCGTGGCGGATTTTCGGCAGCAGCGCCTGAGGGTTTTCAACCGACAGCTCCAGATGTTCCGGCGCGATGCGATTAACGATGGCGCACGCCTCCTCCAGATCGCGCACTTGTATCAGCGCGCCGCGCCCGTCGAGCGAGGCGCGAATGATGTCGCGGCGGGGCATGTCCTTGATCTGTCGCTCGATACTCGCGGCCACTTTGTCGAGGTAACCCGCATCCGGGCACAACAATATCGCCTGCGCCATCTCGTCGTGCTCGGCCTGCGAAAACAAATCCATCGCGATCCAGTCTGGTTCGGTTTTGCCGTCGCACATGATGAGGATTTCCGACGGCCCCGCCACCATGTCGATGCCCACCACGCCGAACACGCGCCGCTTCGCCGCCGCCACATAGGCATTGCCGGGGACGGTAATTTTGTCCACCTGCGCGATCGTCTGCGTGCCGTACGCCAGCGCGCCCACCGCTTGCGCGCCGCCGATGGTAAACACCCGATCCACGCCTGTCAGCGCCGCGGCCGCAAGCACCAGTTGATTTTTTTCGCCGCCGGGCGTGGGCACCACCATGATGATTTCGGCCACGCCCGCCACTTTCGCCGGCGTCGCGTTCATGATGACGGTGGACGGATACGCCGCCTTGCCGCCCGGCACGTAGATGCCCGCGCGGTCGAGCGGCGTCACCTGCTGGCCCAGCTCGGTACCGTCTGAATCTACGTAAGTATTTGTTTTTATTGATTGTTTTTCGTGAAACTCGCGCACGCGAAAAGCGGCGGCGGTGAGCGCCTCGCGTTGCGTGGCGGGCAGCGATTTGAGCGCCGCATCCAATTCCGTCTTGGGAATCTCCAGTTCAGCCAGAGTCTTGGCGGACAAGCGATCAAAGCGCTGCGTGTATTCGAGCACCGCCGCGTCGCCGCGCGTTTTGACATCGGCCAGTATCGCCGCGACCGTGGCATCGACTTGCGGATCCTGCGCCGATTCAAACGCCAGCAACGCAGCCAGCGCCGCATCAAACCCGGCTTCGGTGGTAGACAACCTGCGCATGGTTAGGCTACAGCCTTGGAGAACGCATCCAGTATCGGCTGCATCAGCTTGCGCTTTAACTTCAACGACGCCGGATTGACGATCAGCCGCGAACTGATTTGCGCGATTTCTTCCACCGCCACCAGATGGTTCGCCTTCAACGTGCCGCCGGTGGACACCAGATCCACAATCGCATCGGCCAACCCCACCAGCGGCGCGAGTTCCATCGAGCCGTAGAGTTTAATCAGATCGACATGCACGCCCTTGGCGGCGAAATGCTCGCGCGCCGTCTGTACGTACTTGGTCGCGACGCGCAGCCGCGCGCCCTGCTTCACCGCCGTCGCGTAATCGAAACCCTCGCGCACCGCCACCATCATGCGGCAACGCGCGATACCGAGATCCAGCGGCTGATACAAACCCTGCCCGCCTTGTTCATCGAGCACGTCCTTGCCCGCCACGCCCATGTCCGCACCGCCGTATTGCACATAGGTCGGTACGTCCGACGCGCGCACAATGATCAAGCGCACATCGCGTTTGTTGGTGCCGAGGATCAGCTTGCGCGATTTATCCGGGTCTTCCGACGTACGAATACCCGCTGCATTGAGCAGCGGCAGGGTTTCGTCAAAAATACGGCCCTTGGAAAGCGCGATGGTAATCACAGCAAGCCTGAAAGATTCAATTAAAACAAGATTTTACCGTACGCGCCCCTGCCGTAGGGTATCTACTGCTATTGCACCCGCACCACCACCTTGCCCATCTGCGCATCCGAATCCACGTATTTTTTCGCCGCAGGCAAATCGTCAAACGCAAACACCTTGTCCACCACCGGCACGATGCGTCCGTCGTTGAGCATCGGCGCCACGTCGCGGATAAAGCAGCGCATGGCCTCGGCTTTTTCCTCGGGCGTGGCCTTGCTGTTGGAAATACCGTAGACCTCGAAACGATTCGCGTGCAGCGCATTCAGATCGATCTCTGCCTTCAGCACGCCATCGACGTAGCCGACGATACCGATGCGCCCCTTGCGCGCAAGCGAGCGCATCAACTCCGCGAACACCGAACCGCCGATCAGATTGATCGCGAGATCGACGCCCTTGCCGCCGGTGAGTTCCTTGACCTTGGCCCCGAAATCCGGCTTGCGGGTTTGTATGCCGTGATCCATGCCCAGCGATTTCAGCTTCGCCAGTTTGTCGGCGGAACCGGAAGTGCCGATCACGGTGCAGCCCATTGCCTTGCCGATTTGCACCGCCGCCACGCCCACGCCCGATGATGCGCCCGCCACCAGCAGCGTTTCGCCTTTTTTCAGTTTGCCGTACGGCGGGTAAATCAATTCATACGCGGTGAGAAACGCCACGCCCACCGAGGCCGCCTGCTCCCATGTCATCCGTTCAGGCATTGGCATGAGCTGTTCCGCGCGCGCGGCGCTGTATTCTGCCCAGCCGCCGCTGATGCGCCCGTACACCTTGTCGCCAACCTTGAAGCCGGTGACGCCCGCGCCGAGCTTGTGAACCACACCGGCGCCATCGCCACCGCCGAGTTTCAGCGGCCCGCCATGTACCACGCTGCCGACGATGAGTTCGCCGCGATTCAGCGACGAGGCATGCGTCTTGATCACGACTTCGCCGGCCTTGGGCTCGGGAATCGGCACGTCCTTGTATTCGAGATTGCAAGAAGTAGCGGTTGATACGATCCAGCAGGATTTCATAAAGGCTCCATTCGTTTCGGGTTGATTCAACTATGACTTACAGCGGCTTTTGCTATTATCGCACCCTGTCATGCTTGCCGAAACCCGCCACCACACCGCCCATCACGCCGCATCCACCGCGCGTGACAACGGGCGCGCCGCCATCATCTGCGCCGTTGTTATCGGCGGACTGGCATTTGATCAATTCGTGCCGTTCTGGGGGCAAACGCTGACCAGCGTCGGGCTGTGGGCGCTGCTGTTGCACTGGGTGCGTAACGCAGCGCGCGAGGAACAGGTGATGACTACCGCGTGCCTGGTATACGCCACGCTGGGCGAATGCTTTTTGTCGCTGGTGTGGGGCATGTACGACTACCGGCTGGA
>VFLF01000197.1 GCA_009885185.1 Nitrosomonadales bacterium
CCGACCGGGAGAGGGACCGAGGGTGAGGGAAGGCAGTTAACGCACAACCTCATCCGGCCCTTTGCAAGCACGAGCCGATGTGCCGTAGCGGTTGCCGCGCTCCTGCTTGCAGGCCACGCTATTGCCCAGCCTTACCCCTCCCGCCCCATCCGCCTCGTTGTCCCTTTCCCCGCCGGCGGCACCGCCGACGTGATCGCGCGCGGCATCGCCAACGAAGCGGCCGTGCCACTCGGTCAGCCGTTCGTGATCGACAATCGCGGCGGCGCCAACGGCATCATCGGCATCGACATTGTGGCGAAAGCGCCGCCCGACGGCCACACGCTGTTGTATGTCACCGCGTCCATCGTTATCAATCCGCATATCTACTTGAAGCTGCCCTACGACCCGTTTCGTGACTTCGAGCCGGTGACCAATGCCGTGCTCGGCACGGGTTATCTGCTGGTGCTGCATCCGTCGGTGCCGGCGAATTCAGTGAAAGAATTGATTGCCCTCGCGCGCGACGCAAGCAAGCTGAGCTACAGCTCGCCCGGCGTGGGCAATACGCTGCATCTGGCGGCGGAACTGTTTGCCACGCGCGCGGGCGTGAAACTTTTGCATGTGCCGTACAAGGGTGTTGCGCCGGCGCTGAACGCCGTGCTCGCGGGCGAAGTGCAAATGACGATGATCCCGCCGACCATCGTGATGCCGCAAATCAAGGCGGGGCGCGTGAAGGCGATTGCATTCACCGGCTCTTCGCGTTTCGCCGGATTGCCGCAACTGCCGGTGATGAGCGAAGCCGGTATCGCGAATCTCGAACTCACCGGCGCGTGGCACGGCTGGTTTGCGCCCGCCAAAACTTCTGCTGCCGTGTTGTCGCGGCTGCAACAAGAGATCGCCAGGGCATTGCAGGCGCCGAAGATGCGCGAGGCCATCATTGCCGGCGGCTACGAGCCTGACGGCAGAAGTCCGGCCGAGTTTCGCAAGTTTCTGCGGCTGGAAAATGATCGCTACGCCGAGATGGTGCGCGCGGCTAACCTGTCTAAAACGAATTACTAAAAGATGTTTAAAAACAAATACTTGCGATCAAACACCAAAGGCGTGATTCTGTTTGCCCACGGTTCGCGCAACCCTGCGTGGCGTAAACCGTTCGACCGCGTGCTGAAAGACGTGATGAAACGCGGCGAGTGTCAGGCGATTCTGGCGTTCGGCGAATTCATGTCGCCGGGGCTGGTGGAAGCCGCGCAGTCGCTGGCGGGAAAAGGCGTGAAAAAAGCGGTGATTGTGCCGCTGTTTCTCGGCGGCGGACTGCATGTGCGCGGCGATGTGCCGAAACTCGCCGCGCAGGCGCGCGCGGCAAGCGGCCTCAAACTGCGCGTGGCAAAAGCGATCGGCGAGGACGCGGGCGTGTTGCGCGCCATCGCCGATTACAGCATCGCGGTGACCGGCGGAACTACTTCAACGCGCCGAAAACCTTCTTGACGATATCGCTGGTGGCGCCGAGCGGATTGGCGCGTAGCGCTTTTTCCTGTTCGCCGATCATGAAATACAAACCGTCGAGCGCCTTGGTGGTGACGTAGTTTTCGATTTTGGCCTCGTCTTTTTTGATCAGGCCCAACTGCGCGCCCTGACTGGCGAGCGAGTTGTATTGCTGCGCCAGACCAACTTTATCGGTCGTGGTTTTGACGATAGGCAGAAAGCGCTGTGTCAACTGCGCGCTGGTGGTGCGCTTGAAGTAATCGGTCACCGAAGTCGGGCCGCCGGTGAGGATGCCCTTGGCGTCCTGCAAAGTCATCTTCGACACCGAGTCGGAGATCAGTTGCTTTGCTTCCGGCACGGCCATTTCGGCGGCGCGGTTCATCGACAGCACCAGATCATCGGCCTGCTTTTTCATGCCCGCGAGGCGCAGCGCACTTTCGGCTTTTTTCAGCGCGGGCGGCAGCGGAATCTTCACCTGCGGATTGCCGAAAAACCCGTTCGCCGCGCCAAGCTTGCCGATCGCGGCGGCGGCGCCGTCGTGCAGCGATTGCTTCAGGCCGCCGGAGGCCTCAGTGTTGCTGATGCCGGCCAACTGTGCAAACGAAGATGATGTAATGACAGCCAGCGCGAAAAACCCCAGAATACGCAACATATGAATTTCCTTTCGTGTTCAGTCCCGGCAATCCCGGTCAGAGGCCGTCATCGTATGCTTTCGGCGGCAATGCTTGCAACCGTTTTGGCCGCGTGCGGGGCGCAAACTGTAAACAGTTTGCAAAAACCGGCGCCGACAGTGACATTTACCACCATTAAAGGCGAGCAGATCGCGATCAACGACCTGCGCGGCAAGGTGGTGCTGGTCAATTTCTGGGCCACCGACTGCGCGGTGTGCCTGAAGGAAATGCCGCAACTGGTGGCGACACACAAAAAATTCCAGGCGCGCGGCTTTGAGACCGTGGCGGTGGCGATGCGCCACGACCCGCCGATACGCGTGGTGGATTACGCCGACAAAACCAAGCTGCCGTTCAAGGTGGCGTTCGATCCGGTAGGCGCGCACGCCAAGGCGTTCGGCGACGTGACGCTGACACCGACGACGTTTGTGATCGACAAGCGCGGCAATATCGTCAGCCGTATTTTAGGTGAGCCGGATTTCAAAAAGCTGCAGGAGTTGCTGGAGAAAAAGCTCGCTGAAGCGTCTTGAATCGATGCAGTGGTCGTGGCTTGATTAAGCTGGCATTTGTCGGCTTACGCCCCCTATGCGCATGTCGAAACTATGCGGATGTTTGGTGAGATCGACAGCTTCGCCCCCTATGACATTGTTCGTTCAAGGCCGGAAATATCTACG
>VFLF01000584.1 GCA_009885185.1 Nitrosomonadales bacterium
GACGGAACGACTGCGGAACCAGCCTAACAAGGGCTTGCAAGCGACGCTCAATAGCCTCCGCTCGTGCCTCGCTTTGGCTATTGAGCGCGCCTGAAGCCTAGTTACATTCCCATGGCGCAGAAGGATTTACCTGGCACTACGCCCCCGCCTTGTTAATTACATAGCGCAAAAACCCGCTGTGCGGCGTGTATTTATCGTATAACCCGCGCGCGCGGTAGTTGTTCTCTTTGGTGTTCCAATACAGCCGCGACCAGCCCTGCGTTTTCATTTCCGCCACCAGCCAGTCAATCAATTGCTTGCCCACACCCGCTGCGCGGCACGCCGGGTCTACAAACAAATCTTCGAGATAACACACCGGCGTCAGCGTCCAGGTGTTTTCATGCAACACGTAGTTGCAGATGCCGATGACGCGCCCGCTCTCATCTGCCGCGACGATGGCGTTCACCGGCGACGCGAACTCCATGATCCGGTGCCACGTATGCGCGGTGACCGGCTCGGACACCTCGCGTTCGTAAAAGCGGCAATAGCCGTCCCACAGCACGCGCCAGCGCGCTTCGTCGCGGGCTTCGATTTTGCGAATGGTGGTAGTCATTGCGTGCCCTCATGTTCATGTAAGCCTGGAATCAATGCCGGTTCGCCGGCGCGTCCGCGTGCCAGATGTGAACACGCCAGCGCACGGCGATGAACACCGTGCAAAGAATACCGGTCGCGGCGTAAAGATGCACCATCGCGACGTAGCCGAAATGGCCGATCAGCGGCCCCGCCACCAGCAAGCCCAAGGGCAGGCCGTAGATCATCAGCATGCGCAGGCCCATCACGCGGCTGCGCAGCGGGCCGCTGGCCGCGCGCAGCAGCATCGCCGACATCGACACCGTGCCGAGGCTTTGCGCGCAGCCGACCAGCATCAGCGCCACACAGCCTGTCACCAATGTCGGCATATGCGCAAACAGCGCGAGCATGGCGTGCCACACCGCGCAAAACACCACCATGCAGCGCGCGGGCGGCACGACATGGCCCAACCGGCTTAACAGGATGGAACCCGTCAGCGCGCCCGCCGCAAAGCTGGCGGCCAGATAGCCCAGACCGGTTTGACCGGCGTGAAAAATATCCTTGGCGGCATAGGGCAGCAGGCCGTGCGTCACCGGAAACGCGGTGAGATTGATGAGAAACGCCAGCCACATCGCCGCCAGGATCGCGGGTGTTCGCAGCGTGTAGGCCACGCCCTCGCGCAAATCCATCCACGCCGACGTGGGCGCGGCGGTCTGCTCCGACGACTCCGGCGCGCGGCGCACGGCAGCCACCTGCGTGGTGAGCAACAAGCTCACGCCGTAAAGACACGCAATCGCCACATACACCGCCCCCATGCCGAACGCGGCGACCATGCCCGCGCCGGTGAGCGCGCCCATCACGCGCGCCGAATCCTGCGTGGTGCGCGACACACTGCTCGTCACCATCAGGGTACTGGCGGGCATGGTTTCGCCGATCAAGGCGTAGCGCATCACCAGATCGGACGGGCGCACCATGCCGAGTAACGCCGACGCGATGAACACATACAGCGGCGAGAGTTGTCCAGCCAGCACCAGCGTCAGCATCGCCAGCGACAACACCGTGTACACCGCGCGCATGCCGCACAACAGGCGCTTGGTGCCGAGGCGGTTGCCCATCACGCCGAACATCGGCGACAACAGCGTGCCGAAGTATTGCATCGAGGCGAACAGCGTCAGCAACATCACCGATTGGGTCTCGACCAGGATGTACCAGCCGAGCACGATGTTTTCCATCTCGTAGGCCCACGACATCGCCAGATCGGCGGGCCACTGAAAACGGAAGCTGCGTACCTTGAAGGGGGCGAGTGCCGATGCGTCGGAGGGGTTGCTCAAAATAGAGACTCGTCCGACCTTTGCATGGGCGCATCAAACCCCAAGCCGTCATTCCCGCGAAGGCGGGAATCCATAACACGGTTCCATACGGCACGACGCATGGATTCCCGCCTTCGCGGGAATGACGGGGACGGTTTTGCACATGAACCGAAAAGCGCGCGAAACCGCGACTCACGGGATTGCCTGAAAAAATGCAATAAATTCAGCGCCACGGATACCATGCGTATTACTTCACCGCCGCAGGCGGCGACACCGGCACATGGGCATTGCCGGATTTTTCCAGAGACCGCGAGATAAAACCCGATGCTTTCATTTCCTCGATGAACTCGCGCAGATAACGCAGCCCGGCTTCTCTTCCCTTCGGGATCGCCAGCGTCTGTTCCACCACCAGAAAGTGGCCCGCCAGCACGCGTGATCCGGGCAGCTTGGGCGCCACCTCCAGCAGTTGATGGCGCAGCCCGGCAAGCGCATCCACCTGCCCGGACCGCAGCAATTCGAACGCGGTGGGATTGCCCGGCCCGGTCAGCAGCCGCGCGCTTTTCAGAGTGCGCGCGAGAAACGGCTGGAACGCGCTTTTGTCGGCAACCCCCACACGCACGCCGTCGCGATCCACCTCCGCCGTGGTTTTTATCGACGACGCGGGCGCAACCATGTAGGTGGTTTCGATCTGCACATAACCGGCGGTGAAATCCAGCGTGCCTTCGCGCCCCGAACCGGCGCCGCCCGCGATGCCACCGATATCCAGCGCGCCGGCGTTCAATGCCTCTGTTAATTTTCCCGAGAAATCAAAACCCGTCAGTTCAACCGGCACATTGAGACGGCGCGCCAGTTCGCGCATCAGGTCTACCGACACGCCGCGCAATTCGCCGGTGGCCGGGTCTTTGGTGGCGATCACCGTGTTGGCGTAATTGATGCCGGCGCGCAGCGTTCCCGTCGGTGCGAGTTCAGCGCGCACCTGCGGGGGCGCAGTGGTCGTGGAGACACACGCCGCGAGGAATAGCAACACAAAACATCCGCCTACAATGCGCCGCATGGCCATCTCCGGTTACATCACCACTTCATGCAGCAAGGTGTGTTTTTTCAATGCTGCTTCATCCACCGTGATGCCCAACCCCGGCCCAGTGGGCACGTTCACATGGCCGTCTTTCACCACGAAATCGGTCACCGGCACAATCGGGTCGGGGCCGATGGTGTTCAACCCAAACACAAACTCCGCCGCGCCCATCATATGCCGCGCGGGCGTGCTGGCGTAAAAATGCGCGCCGGCGGCGGCTTCAAGCTGGCACTGCACGGCGAGCCCGCCGCAGTTCAACTGAATGTTGGAAGCCGCGGCTATTGCGGCGATTTTTTTCGCTGCGGTGAGGCCGCCGATTTTGTAGAGCTTGATGCAAAACGCATCGGCGGCGCGCGCTTTGGCGATGGAGAATGCATCCTGAATCGTGAACAACGCCTCGTCGGCCATCACCGGGATGCCCATCGCCTGACGGCGAATTTCAGCCATGCCCGCGAGATCGCGCCGCTCGATGGGCTGCTCGATATAGCCCAGATCAAATTCGCGCAACGCATGCACCGCGGCGAGCGCGTCCGCCATGCTCCAGCCGGTGTTGGGATCTACGCCGATCACCACGTCATCCCCCACGGCTTTGCGCACGGCCTCGAAGTGCTTCACATCCTGCCGCCAGCCGCGCCGGTCGGCGGCCTTGATACACAACACCTTGATGCCGAATTCATCCACCGCGCGCTTGGCTTCGTTGATGATGGTCTGCACGTCGTTGGCGAGGCTCACCGACCACTCCAGCGGTATGCGCGGCTGGCATGCGCCGCCGATCAACTGATGCACCGGCACGTTCAGCGCCTTGCCCATCGCGTCGTGCAGCGCGATGTCCAGCGCGGCGCGCGCGCACGGATTGCCCGCCAGCCGCAGGTCAAACATTTCGTTGGCCGATGCGATATCGAATATCGATTTGCCGATGAGATTCTTGCCGTAAATCTCCTTGATCGCCGCCACCATGCCCTGCGTGGTGTCCGCCAGAAAATGCCCCGGCGTGATCGGGCGTATCTGCCCGAAGCCGACCACGCCCTCGGCAAACACTTTCACCAGCACCGGCTTGCCGAGAATTTGATTCGCCGGCCCGGTGTCGTACGAGCCGCTGGAGAAAATCCGCTGCACCCGCACGGGCAGTTCGGTGACAAAGATTTCTATACGCTCTATTTTCATAAGTATTTGTTTTTAAAAGTTTTTTACATCAACACCTTTGCCACGGATTTCACAGATTTACACAGATAACTGCGGTAAATCTGCGGAAATCTGTGAAATCCGTGGCAAGGCTTTTTTGGTGTTTATTTAAGGCTCATCAAATCCGTGGCCACAAATTTTTTCGTCACCGGCTTCACATACCCGCCCCACAGCACCATCAGCCGGTTGCGATCCGGGTCGCCGCATACCACGATGGTAATCACGTCCGCGCTGGGCAGCACGCGCACCAGTTCGTCCTGTCCCACCAGATATTCTTTCGGCAGCAAGCCGCGCTCCACCATGTCCTCGAACTTGAAGGCTTCGGAGTGTCCATACTCGATCAGGAATTCCAGCTCGCGACA
>VFLF01000682.1 GCA_009885185.1 Nitrosomonadales bacterium
GGTAGGCCTAGGGCACCGCATCGGCGCCACCGGCGCGATTCTCACGGTGAAAGCGCTGTATGAATTGCAGCGCACCGGCGGACGCTACGCGCTGGTGACCATGTGCATCGGCGGCGGACAGGGGATTGCTGCGGTGTTTGAACGCATGCACTGATTGTTGCGGGATTGAGGATTGAGTAACAGCGACACTGCGGGGTTGCTCACTTAATCCTTAATCCTCAATCCTCAATCCTCAATCCTGAATCCTCAATCCTCAATCCTCAATCCTGACCTTCGATCCTCAATCCTGAAGTTAGCCAGCTCACGCAAACAAAAATGCGTGTACGCCAAGCCGTTCAGCACGGGCGCAAACAGGTTTAACAGTGGCACGAAATTCAGCGGCGCCAGCGTAAGGCCGAGCAAAAAAAGGCGTCCACGTGCGTTTTTCACCAAGGCGCGATATTCATCGGCGCCGGCGTGGTCTGACAGTGCGTCGTAGCGAAACATCCGTTGCGCCAGATAGGCCGAATTGAGCGCGCCGGCAAGCATGCCCACCGGCCCCAGCAGCCACAGCGGCAGCGTCAGGATGAAGATCACCAGATAAATCGTGATGCCCGTGCCGGCATTGAGCACGCTGCCGGCAACGCTGCCGCCGATGCGCTTTTCAAGTGACGGATAATCGCGCTCGGACACCACTTTGACCATCACCGGCATGGCAAAAATCTCGGTGATTATCATATTGGTGATAAGCAGCGCCGGGACCAGCAGCGCGATCAGCGCCACCACACCCAAGCTGTTGACCATCCACTGCATGCCCCAGTCGGCGAGCTTGCGCGCGAATGACAGGGAGCCGATGGCTTCGCCGAGCACCGTCACCCAGCTTTGCCAGAACCACACCGCGACGGTCAGCCAGATGACCAGCGACGCCAGCACCGGCAACACGATGACGGCGATTACGCGCGGCTCCTTCAGATCGCGCAGCGCGGCAAGGCAGGCGGAAAATACGGATTTCATGCGGCTATTCTAAACGGCCTCTATTGTACGCGGGCACCGGAGTACAATATTGCCGTGAACCCCGATACGCCTCGAAAACTAACCGAACTGCCCGCCTGGCAAGCGCTGGCCGAACATCATCGCGCGCAAGTATTCAACCTTGCGGCCATGTTCGCGGCTGACGCGCGGCGCGTCGAGCGGCTTTCCACGCGCTGCGGCGACGTGCTGCTGGACTACTCGAAGCACTTGCTTAACGCGGATACCCTGCGCCTGCTGCTGGCCCTCGCGCGCGAACGCGGTCTTGAACGCGCCATCGCGCGCCTGTTCGCGGGCGAGAAGATCAATGCCAGTGAAAACCGCGCGGCGCTGCACTTGGCCTTGCGTGCGGCAACACCGGTGATGCTCGACGGACGCGACGTCACCATCGACGTAAAACGCGAACTGGAGCGCATGCGTGCTTTTGTTGACGCCGTGCGCGGCGAACAGCGGATCACCGACGTGATTCACATCGGTATCGGCGGCTCGTATCTGGGACCGGCGTTTGCCGGCGAGGCGCTCGCCGCCTATGGTGACTATGGCGACAACGCCCCGCGCGTGCATTATCTGTCCACGGCAGACAGCGCGATGCTGCAACGCCTGCTCGCCACGCTGAACGCGCCCCATACGCTGGTCATTGTCGCCTCCAAGACGTTTACCACCGCCGAGACGCTTGCCAATGCGCGCGCCGTGCTGGAGTGGCTGGCGTCTCGGCTGGGCGGCGACAAGGCTGCGCTTGCGCAGTTCGCCGCCGTCACCGCGCGTCCCGGCGAGGCAGCCGCGTTCGGTGTCGCGCCCGAACGCATTTTTGAGGTATGGGACTGGGTAGGCGGACGCTATTCGCTGTGTTCAGCCATGGCGCTGCCGCTCGCGCTGCAACTCGGCATGGCGCCATTCGACGCGCTGCTTGCCGGAGCGCGAGCAGCGGACGAGCATTTCAAGACCGCCGCGCTGGAGCGGAATATCCCGGTGATCCTCGCGCTGCTGGATGTGTGGAACACGAATTTCCATGGCGCGACATCGCGCGTGGTGCTGCCGTATCTCAGCGGCTTCGCGCGCTTTCCCGCCTATCTGCAGCAGCTTGAAATGGAAAGCCTCGGCAAACGCGTCACCGCCAACGGCACGGACGTGGATTACTCCACCGGTCTGGTGACCTGGGGCGAATCGGGCACCAACGGCCAGCATGCGTTCATGCAACTCATGCATCAGGGCACGCGCCTGATTCCCGCCGAATTCATCATCGACTGCCGCGCGCCGTATGCCCACCCCGGCCATCACGAAATCCTGCTCGCCAATGCATTGGCGCAGGCCGAAGCCCTGATGACAGGCAACAACGCAGCCGAACCGCACCGCGTGTGCCCCGGCAACCGGCCCAGCACCATGCTGGTGTTGCCGGAGGCAGACGCGTTTCACTTCGGCTTGCTGACCGCGCTGTATGAGCACAAGGTCTACGCCGCCAGCGTAATCTGGGACATCAACGCCTTCGATCAATGGGGCGTGGAACTCGGCAAGCAACTGGCCGGACGCATACAAGCCGAACTGTCGCCACGCGCACCCTCGCAAGCGCACGATGCATCCACGGCGGCCCTCATCCAACACATCAAGACGCAATCCGGGAGCCCCTTATGAAAGACGAAGCGCTCAACATGAGCATCCGCAAGTATCTGAAAACCGTCGGCGTCAATTCGCAGATCGCCATCGAAAAAGCGGTGCATCGAGCGCTGGCGGAACAAAAACTCAAGGGCAATGAAATGCTGCCGGTGACGATGACGCTATCGGTGGGCAAGATCGATCTGAAACTGTCGTTTGATGGCGAACTTAATCTTGAATAGGCATTACATTGTAGAAATGCAGGCTTGATCCGTCAGTCGGTGTGGGAACGCACTGCATCGACCAGCGGGAGTCGCCCCCCTGCCGTCATACATGCCGTTGCAGCCGACCGTCCGTTCTTCGGCCTTATGTAAAGCTTTACAAGGCCGATTATGCATAGTCGCTGATTATGGAAAGTAACGTGTCAGTTTCCCGCTTTCCATAGGCGACGCAGCGGAAATTGACGGTGTCGCACGCTTGACATAATTTATACGATCGTTTGGTGCGCAATTCATTCCAGGGGGTACGGTCAGGGGACGCTTTGCTTTGCATCACACTCCATCAAATTCACCTCGCTCACTTTGGACGGCAGCGCCGGCGTCTTCGTCGGAAAATGGACTGAGTCCCGATTCATCGTTCATCGTACGCTCTGGTTACCAGCATCCTCGCCAGGAACGTCGCGATTATGCATAGCGCGCGAAGCTCCTCGTCTGCAACTGTTCCTGCTGTTGGACCATGGTTTAACTTTTAACTTTGCATAATCAACGACTATGCATAATCGGCCTTTGCTGCCGTTGGGGTTCCGAGCTACGAACGGCTGCAACTTGGCGGTCAGCCGTCGTAGGTGCGAAAGTCGGCTCGAACGGCCGCTTGCAACATCAGGCTATGTCAGTACCCGACCCACTGCAGAAGTTCGTGAGATACTAAAGCGGCCGATCAGGAATGTTATGAACGCTACGCTGGGATCGTTCGATGAACCCGCGTCCGCTTGCGTCGCTCGGCAAATGCTTCCACATCCTGTTCTTCAGATAGTAGAAAATCGAGAAAGTCTATACAGCGGTATTCGCAGGTCTCCGCCACGCTCAGCAGAGTCAGGTATTCGTCGACACCCTTCCTAGACGACGTTCCGGCGATAACGTCGCGCAGTCGGGCGAAGGCCTTGATTGCGTGTTCGGCATTGTTGTTGTTCCAAGGCACGCTGTCGTAACGCAGAAACGTGAAAAGCGTGTCGCGATTTTTCTCAAAACGTTTTTTGTATTTTAAGGCTACCTCGCTCGTGAATTGCGATGTGTCGAGAAATCCAAAGAACTTGTCGACGGCGACCAGGTGCCTCCTGAGGAAGCGCGTCTTCAGTCCGCGGCGGTCAATTGTCTCCACAATCGGTTTCAGCAAGCCAGTAAAGCCCGCGCAGATCGACTTCATCTCCTGATCGAACGGGTTGTTCAGAATCTCGTCGTTGAGATCTCTCATGAGGTGGATCAGACATTTTTGCTGTGGGCATGAAATGGACTCGTAGGCTGCGTAGAAATCGGATACCAATACTCCCTTGAAATCCTTCAGCAGATCCAGGACGATCTCGGCCTCGCGGCTATCTGCAAGTACGTAAGCCACCTCGGTCATATTGGTCAGAACCCAGACGTAGGCCAGATGCCCCTTTATGTTCGCCCGAGTCTCATCGGCATGGACGAGATCGCCGCTAACGATTCGTTCCAATATTTTTCTTTTTGTGATCACATAATGCTCGGCGGCTTTGATCTTGAGATTATTAAGTGTGCTCCTCACCAGATTGAAGCCAAACAACCGGTTGAGGCTATGCTGCATGGTGAGCTGTGGGACGCGCAGAGCCACTATGTGGTAGACGAAGTACGCCACGACGTTCCAGCCCCATTTCCGCCCATGCCGATACCATTCGCGAAAGCCGAATTCGTGTCCGCAACTTCGGCACTTGTATGCCTGGAAAATATACCGGACCACTCTCCGTTTCACGCTGTCCCTGCCAAACACCAGATCCTCTACGGTTCGCGTAATCAGCCGGCTTTTTATCCGGCTCCGCTTGCTGCACACTGGACAGCAGGCCGGTGGTTCGGCCACGACGGTCATTTCGGCTTTCCGTCGGCATGTTTTCGACCGTACCGAACGTTTCCGGATTAGCCTCGCTTCCGTTCCCGTTCGCACGAAAACCCGGTCTCGCTGGTAGTTCCAGTACGCCGCCTCGTTGATCCGTTCCATATCGGGCAGAGGGCTCTTGAAGACCCGCCATTTCGACTGGATATTCCTGCCTAGTTCTTCGGCATGGACCACCTCCGGTACGGCCGCGGGCTCGCCTGCAGGAACTGCCGGCGTCAGGAGCCGGACAATGGTCAGGGCGACGAGGCTAAGGGCCTCACAGTCGTCCGCGTTGTAGGCGATCAACTTCTCCCGTAGGCTGGCGTCCCGCGATTCTTCCCATCGAGAACGCCACGAGATCGATAGGAGCCCCGTGGCCGAAGGATCCGACCACTCGAACCCGAGAAAGCGGGCGATTTCCTTGAGCCCGTTGGAATACGCGGGGAAGTAGATCCGGGCGTAAATCACGGCAAGAACGTTTGTCGCGGACGCTATGGCCGTCGCCGCGGCTGAATGCTCCGGTGGGCTGCCGTACCGCTCACACATTCTTTTCAGAAACCTTGTCTCAAAACTTCCGTAATGCATTAGTGTAGGCCGGTCGACGTTCGACAGAATGTCCAGAAATTCATCCCAAATCCGCTTCTCGTCGGCTGGCGAATCGGCCCAGAGGGCCCGGTGTACCCTGCCACCTGCTTGCTCCACGCGGACCCCGATTAGGTAGTAAAAATCGAGGTCAGTAAGCCCCTCAACGTCAAAGAACACAGGCGTACCATTCATGGGAATCTTAGGATTTCCGACGACATGGATTTTCCGCTCGCGGATGGCCAGGGCCTTCAAGGCGTGGTGGTACCTTTCGGGCTTCGCAGCCAGACGCTTGGAACGCCGCCGCGGACGGAACGTGTATGCCAGTTGGGAAACGGTGAAGATGCCTTTGCCTCTGTACCTTGCTCGCTCCTTGTCGGACATACTTGAGAGTAGGCTCAGATCGTCTATGTCGACAGCAGTCTTCCTGCACCGGTCATGGAACCCGCACTCGGGACAATGGCGGTTGAGAACCGTATCCGGCGGAGAGGCGGCAGACATCAATGACGCGACCTGGGAGACCTTTTTATGCAAGGCGCGCGACATAGCTGCGGCATTTACCGAAAACGTCGCTTGTTTCTCACCATGCACGATTTTCGCTACGCCGGTCTTCGTGCCCAAAGCTTTGGCGATGGAGAGAGCCTCGAATGCGGCCAAGGTTTTATCGGCAGCGGTCAGCCTGTTTTTCGCCGCGAAGCGGATCGGCACAAATCGGGATGGCGCTCCCGCCCGCGTGATCCGCTGGATCAGCGCGATCTCGGCCTCCCAGCTTTCTGTACGTACGGTTTTGCCGACAGCGAACCGCCAGGACTGGTGCTTCCAGAGAGCAGGTTCTGTCGAAGCGATGTCTGGTCCGGTCTCTTGGGATGTCAGCTTCCGGAAGCTCTCGCGCCGGTAAGATTCCTCCCTGGCGGCGGCCCATGCTGAGTATTCGGTACCGGCGGGGACCTCGTTCTTGAACAGTAGGTGGCACTTGACGAGGCGGGCTAGAAACGCCTCAAGCAAACGCGTTGTGACCACGCTTCACCGATTATCATTAGGCAGCTATAAACCCCGGCAACCTGGAAGCCTTCACATCGAAGGTTGCAGTCGCTCGACATCCAAGCCGTCGGTTTTGGACACCAATCAGACAATCAGCGAAATCGGCAGTCGTATCCTTCCAGATGAAAAGAGCCTCTTCGATGGCAGGCTCATCCTCGAATCGAACATCAGTAGCATCGAGCAAGCCCGAGATTGATTCAATGATCCGATTCTTCGGCAGGCTGTATCTGCTCCGTAGCACCCATTCGGTTTCCAAGAGAACCAACTGACTTACGAAAATGCGGCGCCCTGCCGCGACTTCACGCTTGATCAGCTTTTGTGCCTTCTCAAACTGAGCTTCGTTATCTCGAACCAGAAATCGAACGAGAACATTGGTATCGACCCCCAGCATCACCGCGACAGCTGCTCAACAGGAATAGGCTTGCGACCCTTCTTGTGTAAAACACCCGCCAGTTCGGTGACACTCTTGGTCTTTACTCGCATGACAACAGTGGCATCTGGCATCAACGTGAATGTCATCCGGTCTCCGGCCTTCATGGAAAGACTATCCCGGATTTCCTTGGGAATCGTTGTTTGCCCTTTGCTAGTAAGTGTGGCGTCGTTTGACATTGCATTCTCCTATTTTCCTTACGTATAGCATTATAGTAAGACGATTGATTGCTGGCAATATGCTGATGATTTGTTATCTGAAAGGCTGCCCTACGGCACTGTACTGACCGTCTGCTGATGTTAAGGGTTGTCCGACGCCTGCCCTGAGGCCCGACGTGTGCATGCTCAACGCTGCGGGCGGGCAGGCGTCGGACAACCCTTAACAGTAGCGTAAGTTCGAAGAATCGTAGACCAGCCGGTCGA
>VFLF01000876.1 GCA_009885185.1 Nitrosomonadales bacterium
CCCTACGGGTGTTGCCGAGCCAAAGGTCACATTGTCATAACCGGTATGTTGTACCGTGCCCCCAAAATCCACTGACTTGGCGATGCCTTCAAAGCCCGCACCTACAGGCGTCCAGTTACAGTAAGTTCCGGTAAGGTCTCCGCGACAATTGTCCGTGTATTGCGGTAATACGTTGATTGAGGCCAGCAGTTTGCCTTTTGCATTCAAATTATCGTAAACATTGACGCTGGCTGCGAATTTGGCACTATAGAAAAACGAAAAGCCCGTATCAAAACCAGGCGCATAGTTCAAAAACGCCGAACCGGTTACAAAAACCATCACCGTGTCGGGTGAAGGTTCATTAGCAAAATTCCCGGATCCGCCAACATCTTTGTCACGTAGCGAAATGGCGTTAGGGCCGAACTGGATACCGTAATTGATACCAGATAAGCCCTGACTGTCGCTGCCACCGTTATAAAAACTTAACAACCGGGCGTTATTGCCAGCGCCTTCAAAATCCAGAACAATAATTGAAGCTGTTGCATAAGGATTGTGGAGAAACCCACTTAAGAGCAAACCTGCTTTTAGAAAGTTAAACATGCTATTCCCTTGAAAAGCTAACAGGGATTATTCAGCATTAATCATGCCATCATTAAAAGCACTAGTAAGTAATTTAGTATTAATTTCAGAAATTAGTGGGTAACTTTTAGTTTCTTAGGTATCGAAGACACCAATGGAAGCGTGCCGTGATATACCTACCCTCATAACCCAAGTCATGCGATGCTGCTTACCACCGATCCACGCCGCGCGCTTGTCCGCCCTGCTGAGGTGTTTCTTCAGTAAACGGTCATGTGCTTGGCTTTGTTGCATGGCCGTTGGCACTCCCCCCGCCCAACCCACGTTGGGCATCCCATCAAATGCGTGTTTCAAGAGCGGGAAACAGCTCTCTCAAACCACATCGCTATAGGCGCAAAGAAATTGGCGTGCAGCTTTCAGCCTATCTCGCCTGTGTACGCCTAAGGCCGTGCAGAACATATTGCGTAAACTTAAGTGCCTTCTGGTTCATGCGTATTGACGCTGACCGCGCAGGAGTTCAAGGCGCTGAAAACCACATTGGCGAGCGCGCCCAACGCGCGGCTGATGGAATAGCGGCCGCGGCCGCACCCTCACATCCCGGATTCACCGGCGTGTAAAACCTATGACGAGCCCGAGCACCGCGAGTTGGCGATCGACACCATTTGTCATATATCGATGAAGCGGTACATTAATATGTGCGTAAAAATGGCGGCTAGGTGCCGCCATTTTTACGCACGAGCAGAGACTTAATCTCAGGCCCGCTGCTTGCGGCGCATAGCGCTCAGACCTACGAGGCCAATCGCCATCAGCGCCAGTGAGGCGGGTTCAGGAACGCGGTTATCAACCGGAGGGTCGACCTGATTGCCGACGAAGCCGATGAGGTTCTTCGTCAGGTTTTGCGAGCTAGGCAAATCGAATGAGTTTTGCATGAAATTCACATCGAGGATGCTTGTCAAAGCACCTAACGGCGCGTTAGCGAGGGTGCCGAGGCCAAAGGCGATACCAGCGCCCTTGCCATTAGCGCCTAGGGTAATGAACTGCCCCGTTCCATCATCGTTGAAGCAACCTGGCGCAGCAAATGCGACACTCGTAACTGGATTAGGCCCTGTAAATGGGGAGAGCACGGTTTGGTTACTATTACAGTCCCCTGCGAATCCTACCGTACCGCCACCGGCTAACCCAATCAGGGCGAATATTGAGTTGTTGCGAGTAGCAAAGCCAGAGTTCTCACCCATCACGAAAAGACCACCGCCCCCCGCCAGGAAGGATACATATTGCGCTTGCTCGGCCGCTGTTAAGGCGCCGCTATTGCTAAAGCCAAGATCCCATATCTGGTTATAACCCGCAATAATGGCCGGTAAATCGTTGACGACCGTGACGGTATTACCAACCGCTTCATGCAGGTTTTTGAGGTTTAAGGTAATGGACGCGGTTGTGCCGGCTTCAGAGGTTAATGCAGCATTATTTACGAAAAGGATGGCACCAGCGTGGACTGTAAGGCTTAATGTGTAGGCCGACGCAGCGATCATTAGTTTTGTGGCGGTTTTCATGGTACGAGTCCTCAAAAAGGTTAATGGGGTCCGACCCCAAATTTCTATTATTTCTATAATATGGTTACTACCGTAATGATCTAAGCATCACTTATGCCAATAGAAATGTAGAGATATAATTTATTTATAATTCAATATGTTATGTTTTTTTGTGGATACTGAGGCAGTCGTGGTGTGGGAAGGCCTCGGGCCAGTCTGTAAGTATTTCCGACATTCATAGCGCGCTCTGGTCCTATTAACCCCCAAGTATTGCTCATGTCGCTGCAAAGTCTTTACCGAAACGCAAGATACAAAGAAGCAGCGGCTATCACCGTGAGTAGGCTTGCTAACAAGACTACCCAGCGGTTCAGTCTGTGCTGCTGTCTTACTAACGCGCTGATCTCGGCCTCGAGCGAAGCAAAGCGAGTTGAATTCAGGGCTTGATGCGCCAGACGCGGCATTTGCGGGAGTAGCGCCGCCCATTGTGGGGCTTCGGCTTGCAGGTTTTTTATCAAGCCCCGCCAGCCGACTTGTTCATTCATCCAGCGTTCTAGAAACGGTTTAGCGGTTTTCCACAGATCGAGTTCGGGGTCGAGTTGCCGTCCCAGGCCTTCGATATTCAGCAGCGTTTTTTGCAGTAATACCAGTTGCGGCTGAATTTCCACGTGAAACCGGCGGGAGGCTTGGAACAGCTGCAATAACACTCGGCCGAATGAGATGTCCTTTAACGGCCGATCAAATACCGGCTCGCATACGGCGCGCACAGCGGCTTCGAGTTCGTCG
>VFLF01000855.1 GCA_009885185.1 Nitrosomonadales bacterium
ACAGCGTCCACGTACCTTTTGATTTCGTCGGCCTCGGGATTTGCCACCGCACTGGTGAGGTCAAGGCGGTTACGCACAAGCATCTCCTGGATTGCCGACAGCTGTCCCAACGGAACCATCCGGTCTTCGTAAATGGTTTGCATCCCTTGGTTAGCTTTACTCATTCCCCACAACCCTTCACCGCCTATCACAATCAACAGCAGCGAAAGCAGGCCTATTGTCAAAATCAGTCTAAATTTGATAGTCATATTCTTGAACACGATTCAACTCCCATACACGTTTCTTAAAAGGGTTTGTCAGATACCGTCAATGCATCGGTACGTCAGTGAGTGCCATGTCTGCCCCGATCATGAGCTTTTCGATATCCACCATGATCAGCATGCGTTCGTCGAACACGCCCAGCCCAGTAATGTAATGGGTGTCGAAGGTGGACGAGAAATTCGGAGAGGGTCGAATTTGCTCGGCTGCCAGCGTGATCACGTCCGACACCGAATCGACCACCATACCGACAATGCGTCCGGCAATATTGAGGATAATCACCACCGTGAACATGTCGTAGTTTGCTTCGCCAAGGTTGAACTTGATGCGCATATCGACAATTGGCACGATAGTGCCGCGCAGGTTAATCACGCCTTTAATGAATTCCGGCGCATTGGCGATCGTCGTTGGCTGTTCCCAACTGCGAATTTCCTGCACCTTGAGGATCTCGATACCGTATTCCTCGGTGCCGAGCCGGAAGGTCAGAAACTCCTGCAGCGCGGAGGGGCGATGGTGGGATGCGACGGCGGGGGCGGATAGGCCGGCGGCCGCGGATGCTGCCTGAACAGTTTGCGTCATGATCTTTCTCCAACGGAGTTGGGGTCGGATGGCAGGGCAACGACTTGCCCCGTCACGAATAACAGCTACTTTAGTTTATGTTGCCAACTTTAAATTACATTTAAAAACAGATAGTTATATATAAATCGCGGAATCAGCCCGGATGTCATCTGTCTTGTCACGGATCGTACTATTACGCCGCCATGTCTACCCGGCTGCTGGCCAGTCCGACGACATGCGCGACGTCAACGATCATCGCGACCCGGCCGTCGCCCATGATGGTGGCGCCGGAGATGCCGGGCACCTTGCGGTAGTTGGCCTCCATGCTCTTGATCACTACTTGATGCTGCCCCACGAGTTCGTCGACCAGCACCGCCGACTTGCCGCCTTCGGCTTCGAGTATCACCACGATGCCTCTCTCCGGGCGATCGGCGTTGCCGCGCATGCCGAACACCTCGGCCAATGAAATCACCGGCAGGTAATCTCCGCGCACCGCAATCACGGTTCCGCGTCCCGCGATGGAGCGCACGGCGCCTTCCGCCGGTTGCAGGGATTCGACGATGTAGGTCAACGGAAGAATGAACACCTCCTTGCCCACGCGCACCGACATGCCATCGAGTATCGCCAGCGTCAACGGCAGCTTGATCGATATGCGCGTGCCGACGCCCGCCGTGGATTGAATATCCACGCGTCCGCCCATTTCCGCGATGTTTCGCCGCACCACATCCATGCCCACACCGCGTCCTGACACGTCAGTCACCTGATCGGCGGTAGAAAAGCCCGCCTCGAATATCAGTTGCCACACTTCCGCGTCGCTCATGGCATCGGACACCGCCATGCCGCGTTCCTTGGCCTTGGACAATATCTTGTCACGCCGCAGGCCGCGTCCGTCGTCCGCCACATCGATGACGATGGAGCCGCCCTGATGGTAAGCGCGCAGCGTGATCGTGCCTTTTCTGACTTTGCCGTTGGCCACCCGTTCATCGGACGGCTCCAGGCCGTGATCCAGACTGTTGCGCACCAGATGCGTCAACGGATCGACGATACGCTCGATCAATCCCTTGTCGAGTTCCGTGCCTTCGCCACTGGTCACCAGTTCGACTTCCTTACCGAGCTTCGCCGCGACATCGCGCACCACGCGCGGAAAGCGGCTAAATGCCGTCGACATCGGCATCATCCGAATCGACATCGAGGCTTCCTGTATATCACGCGTATTGCGTTCCAGCGTCGCCAGGCCATTGAACAACGCCTCGTAAAGCACCGGATCCGCCGCCGACGCTGTTTGCGCCAGCATCGCCTGCGTAATCACCAGCTCGCCGACAAGGTTAATCAATTGATCGACCTTTTCCACGCTCACGCGGATGGACGACGCATCGGCCGCGCCCTGCCGGGCGCCCGGTTTTCCCGCGCTCTTGATATCGACCATTTTGGCGGCGGGCGTCTGTGCGCATTCTTGCGCAGTTTCCGCCGCGGGCTGGTTGGCCGGCAACGTCGCTGCATCGACGAATAAGCCGAATTCCTTGTGCTCCTGCGTGTCGTCCGTCCTCGCATCCGCAGCAGGCAATGCCGGTGCACCCTCGACCACAGCTGACGGCGCCACTACTTTGACGCGTTCCGGATCGGCCATGAAAGCAATCGCGTCCGACAAATCGGCGGCGCTGACTTCGGTGGTGATGCGGAAATGCCGTTCCGCCGGCGCCTTTTTCTTGCCCCGGCCACCCTTGGCCTTGGCCTCGAACGCGGGCACGGGGATTTCTTCCATCACACCGAAATCCTTCAGATCGGCCA
>VFLF01000346.1 GCA_009885185.1 Nitrosomonadales bacterium
ACGGGAGCCGCACACGCGTCTACGGGACCAAGGTATCGGTTTTCCGTGCTTGCCGCCGCCAGTGCGTATGCTCGACCGCCTCGGTCACCATGAAAAATACTTATTTATAAACAAATAGTTAGCGTGTTTTTACCCACAGCCGCCAGCCTTGCGCGCGGCGAACCATGCAGTGCAGTATCGATACTTTGGTATCGGTTTTCGTGTGCAGCTAATGCCCTGCAATCTTGCGAATGAGATCGATCTGCGCCGGCAGGCAAATCGATTGAAGATCGTAACGGGCGACAGCGTTTTGGCGCGCCGCCACGCGCAGCGGTGCGTACGTGGCCGGTTGCGCGAGCGTATCGATGACGGTTTGCGCAAGCGCACGCCTGTCGAAGAAATCCACCAGCAAACCGTTTTCGCCGTGCGTGATGACTTCCTTGACCGGCGCGGTGGCGCTGCCCACCACCACGCAGCCCGCGCTCATCGCCTCGATACAGCTCCAGCCGAGCACGAACGGATAGGTCAGATACACATGGCACGCCGACACCTGCAACACGCGCAAATAATCCGCGTAGGCGATGCGCCCGAGGAAAATTATCCGATTCAAGTCAATGTCTGCCTTGACCTCATCCAGAAACATCTGCTTCCAGGTTTTGCCGGCAGGCGGCGCGGCGCCGTACGACACCTCGTCGCCGCCGACGATCAACACCACCGCGTTGGGACGGGCGCGCAAAATCTCCGGCAACGCGCGCATGAACATGTGATAGCCGCGCATCGGCTCCAGATTGCGGTTGACGAACGTCAGCACCTCATCACCCGCGCGCAGCGTGCGCCCGCCCGCCGTCAGCGATGCCGCCGCATCGGGACGCACCACGGTGGTGTCGATGCCGTCGAAAATCACGCTGATGCGATCATGAAACATCGCGGGTACGGTGCTGCGCTGAAACGCCGTGGGACACACGCCGTGATCCATCGACGACAGCGCCAGCAGCATGTTGGCGTTCTTGGTGCGAACACGCGCATCGTTCGCCAGCGTTGAATTCGAAAACTCCGGATCAAAATCACAATCCAGCCCGCGCGCCGCATAAAAAAATTCGATCAGCGCCAGCACGCGCGCATCAGGCCACACATCCTTGAGAAACAGACTCTCGCCCCAGCCGGGATTGGTCACGATCACATCGGGCGTAAAGCCGCCTTGCTTGAGCCGCAACGCCGCCGCCGCGCACGCTTCGCCGCGAATGACCTTGGTTTCGAAATCGCCCGCCCACGGGTGAATGTTCGCGCTGGAACCGCGCGCCGGGCGGTAACGATGCATGGGAATATCGCGCAGCCCCACTCCGTCGATGCCCATCGCCTCCACGCGATGCCCTGCCTTAGCCAGCGCGGCGGCGAGGTGCTTGAACTGGCCGGGGAAGTTTTGATGAACGAACAGCAGATTCATGAAAGAATCATAACATATTGTTTATAAACATATTTATGAACAACTGCTACGTATTGTAAAGTCAAAAAGCTCTCTCGCGCGGCGCTACGCACCACCCTCTAAACTGCTACAAGTGCTCCCGTGTCCCGAAGGTCATGGATATCTACACATCACCAAATTTCGGTTCCCTCGCCCCGTTTTTATGGTGAGAGCGAGATGCGCCAACACTAATATGGCGGCGTTCCAGCAAGAAATAGCAAGATACGGCAAGATAAGGCCATCATGCCATCAAAGAGGTATACCGCCATGAATCTCCGGACTTTCCCCACTGCGTACGCCGCTGCATTTATCTTTGTCGTAGCAGGCGCCACTGCACAGCAACCCGCGACAAAACCCGAAATCCACATACTCTCGACGCCCACGACGGTGGTGCGCGGCATCATCCCCGCCAACGTGCCTCCAATCATGCGCGTGCAACAGGGACAGAACGTCACCATCGATACGCTCTCGCATCAGGGCCTTAACACTGGTGATGATCCGATTGCGTTTTTCGCAAGGGGCGGGATCAAAAGCGACGAGGTGCTGAAAGATGCAGTGGATGTGTACGGCCGCGTCAAGCTGCTGCCAGGCATGGGCACGCATGTTTTGACCGGTCCGGTATATATCGAAGGCGCTGAACCCGGCGACATGCTGGAGGTTCGCGTGATCGACGTGAAATTTCGCGTGCCCTATGGCGTGAACGCCACCAACAAGGGCTCGGGCGTGTTGCCGGAGCTGCTGTCCGAGCCGGTATTCCGCATCATCCGCCTCGATCTGGAGCGCAATGTGGCGCTGTTTTCGCCTGAAATCGAAGTGCCGCTGGCGCCGTTCAAGGGCATCATGGCAGTGGCGCCGCCAGCGGACATGGCAACCGTCAGTTCGCGCCCGCCCGGTGCATTTGGCGGCAACCTCGATCTGAAGCAACTGACGCGCGGCTCCACGCTCTTTTTGCCGGTATACAACGCCGGCGCGCTGTCTTTCACGGGCGATGCGCATGCCGCGCAGGGTGACGGCGAAGTGAACGGCACGGCGATAGAAACCTCGCTCACGCCGACCTTTCAGTTCATCGTGCACAAGGCCAAGGGCAAAAACCTGACCTGGCCGCGCGCGGAAACCGCCACCCACTACATCAGCATGGGCGTGGATCGCGATCTCAACGTGGCGATGAAAGCCGCAACGCAGGAAGCGGTGAATTTTCTGATGCAGGAAAAAGTTCTCAGCGCACGCGATGCCTATGCAGTGGCAAGCATCGCGGTGGATTTCCCGTGGCGGAAGCGGTCAACCTGAATCAGGTGGTCTACGGCATGATCCCGAAGAACGTGTTCAAAAAACAGGCGCCTTACTGGTATAAACTGTAGCGCCTGCCTGCCCTACGTTCCATACCTCACCGGTGACTTCGCATACTTCAACGCCGCCAGCGCGCTATAACACGCCAGCCACGAGGTCTTGGGATTATCCGGCGACGGCACGCTTTCCAGCTTGATGCTGACGTTGCCGGTTTTGCCGCGCATTGTGATGTAGTGCGTATTCAGGGTCAGCGCCGGATCGGCGACTACCTTCAACCGCGTGCGGTCGAAGCCCACGCCGGCCAGGCTCAACACGGCGGCGATATTAACGTTGGCCGGGAACAACGGCACGCCTTTGCGCGCGGAGCCGTCGAACAGTGTCGTCGGCCCGGTAAGTTTATCGAGATCAACGCGCAGTGTTTCGACGTAGGCAATGCCCTTCCATGCTGCGGGCGGTTTGGTCACCACGATGGACACCTCGTCCACGCCCGCCATGCACATGGTTTTAAGGGCATCCAGTCCGCAGATGCCGCCCGAGGGCACATACAACATCGCGCCGGATTGCATCGCTGACGCTTCCAGTCGCGCGCGCAATTCGTCGTCGCACAGCGCCCCGCCCGACAGCACGATCAGCGCGATGCCTTTGTCGAGCAGCGCCACGCCGAAATCACGCACCGCTTCGTGCGCGGCGGCTTCGACTACCACGTCGGGGTGCTGCGCCAGCAGTTCGTCCAGCGTGGTGACATAAGCGATGTCGTTTTCGTTCGCCAGCGGTTTGCCGCGCGACGCGACGCCGCGTCCCATCAGCGCCACCACCTGCGTGTCGCCCAGGTCGCCGCAGCGAATGTGTTCTATAAACAAGGTGGCGATGGTGCCGCCGCCGATGATAGCTACGCGCATGGGGTTTTCGTGAAGAGTTATCGAGGGAATTTTACTTTGATTGACGGCGACTAGCCATGACGCGGACAATTCAATTCTTGATGGCTTCCAAATACATTACACCGTTCGGGTAAGCTTGTCGAAGCCCTTGCGCGTAACCACGCCCTTCGACAGGCTCGGAGCCTGCCCCGGACTTGATCCGGGGGCGAACGGATTTGGTTTGGCGCGAACTATGAAAGTCTCAATAGAAGCCCTCGCCGGAGAGCCGCGATGCGTTTGAAATCGGTCGCCCTGTTTAGCTGGTTTTGTTGGATTAGCGCGCTCACCGCTCCCGCCGACGTGCTCGCGCAATGGTCGCCAGAGCGCCCGATTCGCGTGGTGCTGCCCTTTGTGCCCGGCTCGTCGTACGACAGCATCATGCGCATGCTGGCCGAGCCGCTGGGCGCGGCGCTCAAGCAACCAGTGGTAGTCGATAACCGCGCGGGCGCCAGCGGCATCATCGGCGCGGATATCGTCGCCAAGGCCGCGCCCGATGGGCACACCTTGGCGTTTCTCGGCGACAACCATTTGATTTTTCCCGCCATCGGCAAACCGACGCCGTACGATTTGTTCAAGGATTTCACGCCGATCATGCACGTTGCCAAGCTCGACAACGTGGTGGTGTCGCACGCAAGCCTGCCCGCGCAAACCTTGAAAGAACTGATCGCGCTGTTCAAGGCGAACCCCGGCAAATACAAATATGGTTCCGGCGGTCAGGCGGGTACCACGCATCTGGCGGGCGAGCGTTTCGCCACGCTGGCGGGCGTGAATATTCTGCATGTGCCTTATAAGGGCGGCGGCACGGCGGTCACCGGCATGCTCGGCAACGAGGTGAACATGATGATCGCCAATATGGTGGTGATCAAACCGCACGTCGCCAGCGGCAAACTGCGCGCGTATGCCGTGGCTGCCAGCAAACGCTCCGACCATTTACCCGGCGTGCCGTCCATCGCCGAGGCCGGCTTGCCGGGGCTGGAGGTGCCGCAGTTTTACGCTTTGTTCGCGCCGGCCAAGACACCGGCTGCCGTGCTCGCGCGGCTCGACCACGATTTAAAGCAGGTGGTGAATTCGCCGGCATTTCGCACGCGCGTCGAAACGCAGGGCGCAGATGTCGTAGGCAACGGTCCCAAGGAACTCACCGCATTCCTGCAACAGCAACTCGCCGGTTATCGCAAGACAGCGCAAGCGGCGGGCATCAAGGGCGAGTAGGCCGGAGACTCTTTCCCCCTTGATGCAGGTATCTACACGTCTCCACATCACGGCTCCTTCCCCCCTTGCGGGGGAAGGTTGGGATGGGGGGGCGCTACGTGACAATTACTGTAATTCAGCGTTTTCACCCCCATCCCCGCCTTCCCCCCTCAAGGGGGAAGGGGTTTCTTTGAGATGTGTAGATGCCTACGCCTTGATGGGCCGGGATGGTGGCAACCGTACCATCCCTACGCAATTCTTTCGTTCACGCTCTCCAGTATCGCGGTCAAGCACGCCATCCATATTCCCAAGTATTTCATTGTTCCAAAATCTCAGTACACGAAAACCCTGCGACTCCAGCCAGGCAGTCCTGCACTGATCTTTTTCAACTTGCTCGTTATGCTGGCCTCCATCCACTTCGATGATCAAGCGCTTTTCAAAGCAAACAAAATCAACGATGTAAGTTCCCAATATCTGTTGCCGTCGAAATTTCGCGGCGGCCATCTGGCGGCGGTTAAGCCTGCCCCATAAGGCGCGCTCCGCATCGGTCATGTTTTTGCGCAGAGCACGTGCATGCTCGACTGTCATCAGCACCCCATCCTAACCCCGCGAGGGGGGAAGGAACTGTACTGGGCCTATCAAGGCCGCTGGGAGTTCGCTGCAGCCACCGGCGCTTTCCACGGCTTGGGTTTTTCCGCGCGCTGATACAACGGCAACGCGTCGGCCATGTGCCGCTCCATTTCCTTGATGCGGCTGGGCCCTGACGGATGCGTGGACATCCATTGCGGCGGCGCGTTTTTATTGGCCTCGCTCATTTTCTTCCAAAGCGTGATGCCCGCGCGCGGGTCGTAGCCGGCGCGCGCGGCGATATCCAGCCCCACCAGATCGGCGTCGGTTTCATCGCTGCGCGAATAGCTGAGCGACAGCAGGTTGGCGCCCGTGCTTACCAGCCCGTCGTATTTGCCGCTGGTGGCGATTGACAGGCCCACTGCACCGAGCTTGGTCAACACGTTCTTGCCTGCCTGCTCGCGCGCGTGTTCGCGCAGCGCGTGCGCGATTTCGTGTCCCATGACCATGGCCACTTCGTCATCGGTTAATTTCAGTTGCGCGAGGATTCCGGTGTAAAACGCGATCTTGCCGCCGGGCATACAAAACGCGTTGATCTGATTCGAGCCGATGAGGTTGACCTCCCATTTCCAATCCTTGGCGCGTGGATTAAAGCGCGTGGCATGCGGAATGATGCGCGCGGCAATGGCGCGCAGACGCTGCAACTGCGGATAATCTTCCGGCGCCAGCGCTTTTTGCGCGGCAGCCTTTTGCGTGAGTTGCAGGTATTGCTGCGACGCCTGCTTTTCAAGCGTCTCCGC
>VFLF01000002.1 GCA_009885185.1 Nitrosomonadales bacterium
CTGAGTTTCATGAAACTCCCTTTACTCGGCCGACACGCCCTTGCGGCGGTCGAGCCAGATCCAGATGTCGAGCGCGAGCGCGCTCGCGACGTAAACCGAGGAGTACGTGCCGAACACGACCCCAACCAGCAGGCTGAATCCCATGATTGCCTTGTTATCGGACTGCAGGATTGATTGCACCGCGTAGGTCCCCAGACCTGGCCAGTCAAACACTGACTCCACCACGACCGCGCCGGCAAACAGCGCGCCAAAGATCAGGCCAATCTGCGTCACGGTTGAAACCAGGGCATTACGCAGCACGTATTTCCAGATGATCAGCGCGCGCGGCATGCCCATTGCGGTCTCGTACAGGACGTAGTTGCTGTTGACGACCTCCAGGACCCCCGCCCTGGTAAACCGCACGAGGGTTGCAGCCGCGGGCAGGGCCAGTGTGACTGCCGGCAGCAGCAGATGCATAAAGGTGTCACGAAGAGACTCCATATCCCAAGTCAGCAGCGAATCCAGTATCAGAAATCCGGTGAATTTCTCGGGCCCGAAACCGGAGATGCGCCCGTTCAGCGGCGTAAGCTCCAATCGGGTTGAAAAGAACATTTGAAGTTCCATGGCCAACCAGAAGCTCGCCACTGCCAGGCCCGACACGGAAAGGATGCGTAACACCTGATCGATCAGCGAATTACGTTTGATCGCTGAAACCACTCCGGCTGGAATTCCGATCAGCACAGAGATCAGGATTGCGACAAGGGTCAGTTCCATTGTCGCGGGAAGACGGTGCATCAAATCTTGCGCAATAGGACGCGTGGTGTAAAGGCTCTTACCCATGTGGCCGGACGCCAGATCGTAGACATAACGGCCAAACTGCTCATAAAGCGGCTTGTCGAATCCCATTTCATGGCGCAACGCCTCGACTTGCGCAACAGTCGCGTTCTCGCCAGCAACGATCCGAGCCGGGTCGGTTGGCACGACATTGGCGATCAGGAAGACGACGAGGATCAGCCCAAACAGGGTTGGGACAAGCCAGACTATGCGGGAAAGTATGATTTGTAGGCGGCGCATAATTTTTTCCGCACAAGCACCCTGCGGCAGGTACTCATGCCGCAGGATGTCTCATGGATCGGGTACAAATGTCGTTTATCCTTTGACGTAGGCCCAGCGCATGTCCTGGCCATTGCCAACCGGGGAAAAACGAATCCCACCTATCCTCGCCGAGTAAGGTCCGAACCATTTGGTGTTGTAGATCCAGATGCCGGCGTTATCGTCAAAGACGATCTTCCCGGCTTCCTGGTAAAGCCGCTTGCGCACCTTCAGGTCGGTTGAGCGCATGGCTTCGTCCAGCCGCTTATCCACCTCGGCATTCTGGTAGCTCGATACGTTCCGCGTCGGTGCGTAGCGGCTTCCATACAACTCACCGAGCCAGTTATTGGGATCGGCATAATACGTGCTCTTCCAATAAGGCAGCATGTCGAACATCGTATCCGGATTTTGCATTTTGGTACTGATCACCGGCCAGGGAGCGCCTTCAATCTTCACGGTAAGCCCCAGCTTGGACAATGAATTCTGCATCAGCGACGCAGTTTGTTCGGTCTCGCTGAAGCCGGCCAGCGTGCCAATCGTGATGGTGCGGATCGGGCCCGGGTGTTTTGCAAGATATTTGTCAAGATGTTCCTTCGCCTTCTTCATATCATAGGCAACTCCCTTCAAACCGTCCGGCGCGCCCCACATGTTATTCGGAATGATCGTGGGATTGCGACTCACGGTGCCCTTCATAATGGAATTTATATATCCGTCGTAGTCAAAAGCGTGTGACATCGCCTTGCGAAAGTCGATATCGTTGAACGGCGGCCGGCCGTTGTGGATTGCAATGGTGTAGACACGCATCGACTCAGCTTCGATGATCTGCACACTTTTTTCACTTTTCAAACGCAACACCTGGTCGGGCGCAAGATAACCGTCCAGTCCATCGTAGTCGCCACGTATCAAGCCCTGGATGCGAGTATTGGTTTCGACCACAGTTCGAAATTCGATTTCATCCAGGAACTTCGGGCCCCAACCTGCAAAATGTCCTGCAAAGCGCTCGCCAATGAAGCCGAGGGCGGGGTTATAGCGTTTTAGCTTGAATGACCCGCTCCCCGCGACATGGTCGATCATCCACGCCGCACCCCAATCACCCTTGACTTCATTCTTTTTAACCAGCGCTGAGTTGACCACGAAAATGTCCGATACGATCGATCCGAAAATCGCCGACGGCTCTTTCAGCGTGAATTGCACGGTGGTAGGATTGATTTCCACGGTACTGCCTCTGTCGAGGACGGGCAGGAACAGCGCACCGGCGCCACGTTTGAGTTCAAGCATCCGTTCGATGCTGTAGACCACGTCTTTGGCCGTCATCAGGCTACCGTCGTGGAACTTCACGTCGCTGCGTAGCGTGAAAGTCCATACCAAGCCATTATCCGATACGGTATGACTGGTGGCCAGCCAAGGAATCAATCGCGGTGGATTGTCGACCCATCGATACAGGCCATCGTAGAAGTTAAGTCGCGAAGCAACCCGCGCCACGTCGTTTACTGTGTGCGGGTCCAGGGTGTCATATGCGCTATTGTTCGCGTGCACATAGCGATTTTGGGCAAAACTAGAAGTGGATACTGCCAAGGATATTAAAGCGGCAATGACACCTAACAGAAATCGATTCATCACATCTCTCCTCAGTTTCGTGGGTGGGTGGGTCGGGTGGAGTTTTCAATCGCTTGGCAGCGGTCGGCAATTTGTCGCCATGCCCTGATTTGCCATTGATCGAAAGCGATAGATAATATTTACGTGTCTGCCTTGACGTAGGTGACAATCTCTGCGTGTGTGGCAAACCAGATGTCGCCGCGGTCAACCATCAGTTCGATCAATTGTTCCAGTATCCACATGCGCGAGCGGTAGCCGGTTACATGCGGGTGCATGGTCAATTGAAAAACTCCCCCTTCGGCGTAAGCGGCCTCAAATTCACGACGGAAAATGTCGTAGACACCCTCTGGCGGGGTGTACGGGCGCAGCGCCGAAAAGCGGTTCATATTGAAGTAGACAGCATCGTCTCGAATCCACTCAACCGGAAATTCGACCACGCCAGTTTCCTCGCCATCCAGCAGCAATTCGTAGCAATTCACATCTGCCATCAGCGAGCTGTCGTATGCCAATCCCATGTCCCGCGTGATTTCCAGGGTTGAGGGTGAGAAATCCCAGGATGGCGTGCGGATGCCTACGGGGCGAACACCGGCGATTTTCTCAAGCGTATCGGCTGCGCGCATCTGCAGGTCGCGCTCCACCGCGGGTGGAAGCACGGAGTTGCGCTCGTGGATCCAGCCGTGAATGCCGACCTCATGTCCTTCGGCCACAAAGCTGCGGGTCTCGTCCGGGTACAGCAGTGCGGCGACTGCGGGCACATAAAAGCTCGCCGGCGTGCCATGTTTGCGCAGCGCCTTCATGATGCGCGGAATTCCCTGCCGGTTCCCATATTGACCCCGACTCAGACCGCTGATCGACTCACCGCCATCGCGCAGTTCGTTGGTTTCATGGTCGACGTCGAACGACAATGCCACCGCGCAGCGCGCATTACCGGGCCACCGGGCGGGGCAATAGGAGCGACCCGCACGAACCCTTCCGACAAGGGCCCTCCATTCCGGTTCGGACCACTCCCAGGGTTGTTTTTTCTCTGTCATATTGCTCTCCTTATGGAAATGGGTGACCGGAAACAGGCAGTACCTGCCCGGTGATCCAACTGGCGTGGATCGATGCGAAAAAAAGGACAGCCGCGGCAATATCTTCCGGTTGGCCGAGTCTGCGCATGGCGATACCCTCGATCATCCTGCGCTGCTGTTCTGCCGGGTATCCAGCCCACTGGCGTTCGTAGTCGGGGCTGGTACGCAAGAATCCGGGAGCTACCGAGTTGACTGTGATCCCGTGCGGCCCTAGTTCGAGCGCCAATTGCCTCGTCAGGCCGATCAAACCGTGCTTGGCCGAACAATAGCTTTGAATGCCGGTCAAGCTGGGCCGCAGTCCGGCGCCCGAAGATATCGTCACGATTCGCCCAGATCCGCGTGCTTTCATAGCCCGAATGCACGCCCGCACGACATGCAGCGCGGACATGACGTTGGCCTCATAAATTTCCATCCAGGCGGCATCATCGATATCTTCGATGGGACGCGGGGACTGGCCGCGCACCCCGCCTGCGACATGAACGACCACATCGGGGGCCAAATCGCCCAGTGTTTCCTGAACTGCCTGCGCATCCGCCAAATCGATGCGCACCGCAAGAAGTCGATCCGGTGCGCCGACGGCGCTGCTCAATGCATCCAGACCGTCGCTGTGGATATCGGCCGCGATCACATTGGCACCCGCATCCAGAAAGGCACGCACAATCCCTGCGCCGATCCCGCGGGCGGCTCCGGTCACCAGAACGGATTGCCCGGAGAACTCAATTTGCATGGTCGAAGTCCTTCTTGCTGATAGAAAGAGCTGACTGCGGCAGTCGGATCATTGACTTCGCCAACCCGGCGCGTACCTCCGATCCATCCCCTTTGCGCTGGTCGGCGGGCATTGCCGCAACGTAGTCGAAGACCCTGCGCTTGAGGAAGTGTCGCCACTGAACAGGTATCTGTTTCAGCCCGAGGTCGAGTGCGGCGTAATTGGCCTCGGTCCAGATCTGCTCGAACGCCACGCGACGATCGTTGTAGGCGTATGTGGCGTGCTGCACTCCCGCATGGCTTCTTGTGGCACGCAGCGCGTCGGTTGCAATCGGATCGGGCTTATTGCCGGTGAAGACAACCCCATACTCCCGCTCGGCGGCTGCCACCGTCACTTTCATGCGCGCCACATCGCGCGCTACTTCGGCGATTGGCCGCGTCAGCGGATCACCCCAGCCGCCGCCACCGCCAGATGTCAGGTTTATGACATCGCCTGGCCCCAATGACAGCACGTC
>VFLF01000862.1 GCA_009885185.1 Nitrosomonadales bacterium
ACGGCTTGTCCGCGCCCGGCAGAAAACCGATGCGCACTTTGCTCACTTCTTCGCGCTGGATGTTGTGTTCCTTAATCAATTCAAATAGGCCGCCGACGGGCCGGTGGTTGCAGTAACAGCACGGATAACGCTTGACGTAAATGCCCGGGGTCAACATCTCCCACGGCTTGCCGAGATGTTTCAGCGTTGACTCCAGCGGCACGGCATCCGCGCCCGCATAGGTGCTGAAGAAATTGTTCTTGCCGTCGAAGATCTGCGTGTCGGCGGTAAAACCATTTTTCGCCATCCACGCCGCCACCACCGCGCTGCGCGCCGCATGGCCGGCGTGAAACGGCTTGGTCATGGTGCCAAAATTGCGGATCAGCCCCGACGACTCTGATGCGGCGATACCCCATGCGGTTTGCAGTTGCGCGACCGTCAGCCCCCACAGACGCGCGGCCACGGCGGTGGCGCTGAATACGCCCACCGTGGCGGTGCTATGCCAGCCTTTCATGTAATGCCCGCCGCCCAGCGCCGGGCCGAGTTTGCCGCCAACTTCGAGCCCGATGGCAATCGCCGCGAGCACGGCCTTGCCGGACGAGCCCGCCGCTTCGCCCACCGCGAGGCCCGCGCCCAGCATCGGCGCCGTCGGATGCCCACGCAGATTGGTCAGCGAGTCGTCGAAATCCAGCGCGTGCGCCGCAAGGCCATTGGCAAACGCCGCCTCGGCAGGCGACGTGGCCAACTGCGTGCCGACCACGATGGATTGCGCGCGCGCGCCGGTTTCCATCACCCAGCGTTGCGCGATCTCCGCGCCCTCGTCGAGGCTGCCCGCCAGCGCGCAGCCCAACGTATCGACCAGCGCATCGCGCGCGCCGTCGAGCACATCGGACGGCACATCGCTTTCACGGGTGTTGATGACAAATTCCGCCAGTTGTTGAGTCAGCATGATGCGTTTCCTTTCGTGGATTCGTGAAGGTGTAACCGTTCCATCGTCAATATGAAGTCAGTCCGCCGTCCAGCACCATCGTCTGCCCGGTAATATACGCCGCCGCGGGACTGGCGAGATAACTCACCGCCGCAGCAACTTCATCCATTTCACACAGGCGCGCCAGCGGCACACGCGCGATCATGGCTGAAAAGCCTTTAGGATCAGCGCCAAAGAACGCCACGCGCGACGGCGTGGCCACCGTGCCCGGCGCCACTGCGTTGACGCGAATATGATGCTCGGCCCACTCAATCGCCATCATGCGCGTCATGTGCGAAATGCCCGCCTTGGAAATACCGTACGCCGAGCGCTGCGCAAAGCCAACCAGGCCGTGCGTCGAACTCAGATTGACAATGCAACCCGCGCGCTGCTGCGCAATGAGATGCCGCCCCATCTGCTGACACATGAAAAACGTGCCGGTGAGGTTGATGTCCATCACCGTTTGCCATTCGTCGCGCGTGGTGTCCACCGCCAGCGAGCGCGTGGTGACCCCGGCGTTGTTGACCAGCACGTCGAGTTCACCGAAAGCCTCGACGACTTGCGCCATCGCCTGTTCGATGCTTTGTTGTGAACGCAGATCGAGTTGAACCGCCACCACGCGCGCACCAGCGGCTTGCACAGCATTCACCGTACTGTTGAGGTGCTCGATAGTCGTGCCCGATACGGCCACGTCGTAGCCGTCCCGCGCGAGGCGCAACGCAAGCGCGGCGCCCATGCCCTGGGTGGCGCCGGTGACAAAGGCAGTGCGCTTGCGCGTAGCAGTCATGAACGCTCCTTGTCATACAAAAATGAGAGCACCAAACATCGCGCGAGACTCACGTCTCACGCCGAAGGTATAAACGGCGCCAGCAAATACGACTTCTTGTCCCCGCCGGAATAGATCGTATTCGTCGCGCCGGCGTTGTAATCACAGTGGTAATGCGTATACGGCGCGGCGCCTACGCCATCGCGCGGCTGCACATCGAGCCGCAGCTTGTGGCCTTTTTTCAGCACAATGCAGGTGGGCCAGACTTCCACCTGGCACTCGACCGGCTCGTTGGGCGTGAGCCACCAGCGTTCGTTGTGCGCGTGATACGGGCGCATCGGCGTGGATTTTTGCTGATCCAGCTTGCGGTGCGAGGCGCGCAGCCAGCCCTTGGTGAGCGGCACCGGACCGCCGTGCTGGCCGACCTCCCACACGTCCTTGCCGTCGGGGCCGATGTTG
>VFLF01000267.1 GCA_009885185.1 Nitrosomonadales bacterium
CCAGGCACGCGAGCGCGGCGGTTTCGAGCTCATTGTATTTCGCGTGGCCCATCTTGCGCGCCGATTCGACGGTGTTGCGCAAAATGCGCGCGCTGATTACGCCGTCTTTTTCGACGAACACCGGCATGCGGTAGGTCGACAGATCGCCACCTTCTTCGACGTTGATGCAGATGTAGCCGTTAAACAACGGGCCGAGATACTCGGGGTGCGTTTGCGCGATTTCGTTGTAAATGCGCGTGGAGCTGACAATGCTCGACAGCCCGCCGGATTTGGATTGCCGCTGGCACAGCAGGCCCACGATATCGCAGCGGTCGGTGTGAAACATCAGGTGCTGATTGGTGCGATAGCCGCGCACCTTGCCCGTGCCCATCTTGACGCCTTCGTCGAACACCTCGCCCAGCATGTCGCCGTAGGAGTTTTGCGAAATCGGCGAGCCGAGATACAAGCCGATGCCCCAGAACATGGCGCGGATTTGCGCGTCGGAATAATCCTCGCCTGCGTCACATAAGCCGCGCACCAGCAAAAAGCCCCGCCCGTGATTGATCTCATGCGCCCACGCTTCAATTTCAGCGGCGAAGGTCGGCAGCGAAAAATCCTTTGCCGTGATGTCGATCTCGCGCAGGCCGCGTGCGATGCACGCATCGGCCGCGGCTTCGAGTTCGGCAATCTGCCGCGCATTGAGCGTGATGTTCCAGCGGATGTCGTTGGCGAATTCAGCGCCTTTCCAGGCGTTGGCTTCGGTGATGAGTTGGGTGGTGGTTTGCATGATGGCGGTGAGAGGCGGCACGTGTTCGGACGTGCGCGGGCGACTGGAAAGGGAGCCACGATGCTAACGATTGCGTGCGGCTGGCGTCAAGCGGCACTGCACGGCACGCGCCACATTGTGTTGATTGCGGTGCGCGCGGGGCGCGGGTAATCTCGCGGCTTCAAACTCGGGAGCCGTTAATGAAAGTAACAGGCGTTTTTCTGTGGATCGCAGCTTCGGCGGTCATTGCGGGCGGCGCCCACGCGCAAGGCTGGCCCGCCAAATCGATCCGTTTTGTGTCGCCCTACGCGCCCGGCGGCGGTAGCGACATCCTCGCGCGCGGCATCGGGCAAAAGCTCGCCGAGAACCTCGGCGTATCGGTGGTGATCGACAACCGGCCCGGCGCGGGCGGGGTGATCGGCACCGAGATCGTCACCAAATCACCGCCCGACGGCTACACGCTGATGCTCGGCACGCCCGCGCCGATCACCGTGGCGCCGTCGCTGATGAAAAAAATGCCCTACGACCCGCTGCGCGATCTGACGCCGATTACGCTGGTGTCCATCGTGCCGGCGGTGGTGACGGTGCATCCATCGGTGCCGGCGAAATCAATCAAGGAGCTCGTCGCGCTGGCGAAAACCAAGCCGGGGCAGATGACGTATTCGTCTTCCGGCAACGGCGGCACGGCGCATTTGTCCGGCCTGATGCTGCAAACCATGGCCGGCATCGACATCATCCATGTGCCGTATCGCGGCACCGGCCCCGCGTTGACGGCGGCGATGAGCGGTGAGGTGACGTTTACCGCGGGCAATATTATTTCGTCGCTGCCGATGGTGAAGGCGGGCCGCGTGCGCGCACTGGCAGTGACCAGCGAAAAGCGCTCGCCGGTGCTGCCCGACGTGCCGGCGGTGGCCGAAACCATTCCCGGCTATTCGGCAGGGCCGTTCTACGGCGTGCTGGGGCCGGGCCAGATGCCGCCCGAGCTGGTTAACCGCATCCGCAACGAAATCGTTAAAATCCTGCACGCACCGGAAATGAAAAACCGCTTAAGCGCCGAGGGCGGCGAGCCCATCGGCAGCACGCCGGAGGTTTACGCCGCGATGATCCGCAGCGAAACCGAGCGCTGGGGCAAGGTGATTAAAGCGGCTAAAATACAGCCGGAGTAAGCGCATCAAACAAAATAGTTCCCTCGCCCCGCTTGCGGGGAGAGGGGTAGGGTGAGGGGGACATGCAACCCCACCGGTTTCAGATTTTCCAACCCGATGAACGCACCTAGCCAAATAGCGCCGAGTTTCATAAACGTTTCGTACGAAGAAACGCTGCGCCAAGCGCACGACCTCGTGCCCGCGCTACGCGCTCGCGCCGCTGCCGCCGAGGCCGCGCGCGTGATGCCTCCTGAAACCATCAATGATCTGCATCGCACCGGCGTGCTGCGCATTCTGCAACCCACGCGCTGGGGCGGCATGGAATACGATTTCATTTCCTACATCGACATGCCGATGGCGCTCGCGCGCGGCTGCGCTTCGACCAGTTGGAACGTGGTCAATCTTTCCATCCACAACTGGATGCTCGCCATGTACGATGAGCGCGCGCAGGCCGATGTGTGGGACAAAGACCCCGACGCCTTGATCGCGGCGGGGATCGCTTATCCGCAGGGCAGGGCACGCAAAGCCGATGGCGGGTTCGTTATCAGCGGCAAATGGAATTTCTCAAGCGGCGTGAATGTCGCCGAGTGGTGCATGCTGGCGGTGATTGTCAGAGAGGGCGATAAAATCATCGATCACCGCATGTGCCTACTCGACAAATCGCAATACGAGGTGGTGGACGATTGGCACACGCTGGGCATGCGCTCCACTGGCAGCATGACCGTGATCGTGAAAGACGTGTTCGTACCCGAATACCGCGCGCTGTGTGCATACGACATCCGCGGCGGCGATGGTTTTCCGGGCGCGAAGGGCAATCCGAATCCACTGTATCGCGTGTCGCTCAACGCACTCGGCGGGCATGGCATTGCCGCCACCGCCGTGGGCAATGCCATGGCGGCGCTGGAACACACGCTGGCGCTGGTGAAAGAGCGCAGCACCAACTACACCGGTTTAAAAATGCGCGACCAGCAGATCGTGCAGCATCGCTTGAGCACGGCTGCGGTGAAAATCGAATCTGCGAAACTGATGCTGCGCACCGATGCCCTCGCGGCGCAGGCAGAGGCGAGCAACAACATCATTCCCGACATGCAGCAAAAACTGCGCTACAAACGCAACGCGGCGTATGCGGCGACGCTGTGTACCGAAGCGGTGGACGCGCTGCACACCGTCACCGGCGCCACCGGCATCTATCAGAGTTATCCGCTGGAGCGCATCTTCCGCGATGCCCATGCGCTGGGCGCGCACATCAGCCTGAACTTCGACGCGCAGGCGCCGTCTTGGGGGTTGGTGGCGCTGGGTGGGGAAGTGGAAAACCCAACGCTGTAACCGTTTGCGGTACGGATGAGGGGCTTACGCCCACTTCAGCCGCTCCATCAACGCGCGACCCATCACCCAGTCCTTGTCGCTCTCGGACATAAAGGTCAATTGTTCGGTGAAATGGGTGATGCGTTGGCGCCAGGTTGCGCGGTCGAAGCCGGCGGTCATGTCGGTGCCCCAATAGCAGCGCCTTGGGCCGTAGGCATCGAACACCCGGCGCAGATGTTCGTTCAGGTCGCGGAACGGCCAGGGTTCCAGCGACGAGTTGACGAGGTTCGACATCTTGACGCTGACGTTCGGGAACTTGGCGAGCGCCACCGCATCGCTGATGGCCGCCGCCGCCTTTCCTTCTTTTGCGATGGCGTTGTTGACACCCATGTGGTCGATGATGAGATGCAAGCCGGGGTGCCGCTGCGCGATCGGCGCGAATCTCGATACCATGCCGAACGCGCCGAACATGACGGGGAGCCCGGCCTTTTCGGCTGCCGGCCAGAACCAGTCTGCCGTGCCGTCCGACAGCCACGCAGCGTCTTTGCCGATGAATGTGACGCGCACGCCGAGCATGCCTTTGTTTTCTTTCCAACGTGGCAGCAGCGCGGCTGATTTTGGGTCTTGCAGTGGAATGCGGCCCATCACCGCAAAACGATTGGGATAGCGCCGCGCGGCTTCCAGCGCATAGCTGTTGTTGTCATTCAGTCCCGGCGGCACGACGACGGCACGGTCTACACCCGCCTCGTCCATCAGCCGCAGCGCGCGCTCGATGGTGAAAGGCTCGG